>CAZQFS010000021.1:24077-30902 GCA_964592755.1 uncultured bacterium
CCGTCAATCTCGGGTTCGGGGTGCGCGTCTACCCTTGACACGACAGGGTAGGAGGGGGTAGACTGTTTCGCATCAAAGGAGTCACCATGAAGAGACCAGGTCTTGTGTTGCTGCTGCTGTTTGCCGGAGCTGCGGCCGAGTGGCTGCCCATCGGTCCGGACGGCGGCTATGTCCAGGCGATGGGCGTTGACCCGGTGCGGCCGGATACGCTCTACTGCGTCGGCTCTCTGCCCGACACCCTGGCGCCGGTCTTCCGTACGACCAACCACGGCGCGGACTGGGTTCGCGTCGGGTTTCTCGGCCGCGATGGCGCGATGAGCCTGGTCGTCGACCCTTATGCCCCAAACACGATTCTCGGTCCGACCGGCAGCACGTTCGCTCAACGCTCGACCGATGGCGGCGCGACATGGCGTCAGGTTTCGCTGCCGCTTCATGTATCGGTCGTCGCCTGCGACCCGTTTGTGCCGGGTCGCGTCTATGCCGCGGGGACGTACTACGACTCCATCAATCGGCCCGCGTTCGCGGTCTCGACCGACCACGGCGCAACATGGTCTGGTCGGCTGGTCAGGGATGACACGGGCACCGTCTATGGCATCGACGCAAGCCCGCTCGACTCAGGCACTATCTACCTGTCGGGCGACTACGGCGCGGTGTTGCGCTCGACCGACGCCGGCCTGACCTGGCAGGAACGGTCGGCCGGGCTTGCCCCGGACGACGTCGTCTTCAGCATCTCGGTCAATCATGCAGATTCCCGCATTCTCCTCTGTGGCGGCATCTACGGCACGTTCCGCTCGACCGATGCAGGCGGGTCATGGCAGCGGACCGGTTCAAGCGGGTTTGTCATGACCGTTGACTTCAGCCCGGCTGACGCGGCGATTGGCTATGCCTATGGATACGACGCGGAGCCGGTCTGCTACTACACCACCGACACCGGCAGAACCTGGCAGTCCACCGCTCCGGTTCAGCCGACCGCGCGGCTCAGCGGCATCGTGGCTGACCCGAGCCTGGGGCAGGGGGTCTGGTGCGCGACTGCCGGAGGAATGATGCACTCGACCGACTGCGGCCGGCATTGGAACCCGCTGAACACCGGCATTCGCACCGCGGCCATCCCGACCCTGGCCGTCGCTTCTTTCAGCCCGGCCCGGGTCTACGTTGCCGCCGAGGGGGTGGGCCTGTACCGCTCGCTTGACGCGGGTTCGACCTGGCAGAGCTGCTCCTACTTCCTTGCCTGTGGCAATATCTGCGGCATCGGGCTGGCGCGCGGCCCGTCGGACGATGTGGTCTGGGCACTTGAGGGCCGGGGCTGAGGGGCCGCAGAGCTCTTCGTGAGCACAGACGGCGGGACCGTCTGGGAAGAAAAGGACTCCTACTACGACGACGGCGGCTGCTGCATCGTCCATCCTGATTCGGCCCACATCATTCTCACCGGCGGCAAGGGCCCGCTCAGTCAGACCAACTGGTCATTCGTGGTTTCGCGCTCGCGCAACACCGGCGCGAACTGGACCCGTCATGTGCTTTCCGGTGCGTCCTCAGGCTACTGCTATGCACTGGCGGTGGCGGCGTCATCGAGGAACGTCATCTATGCCGGCGGTGAGGTCTCCGGCGTCGGCGCGGTCTATCGCTCGACCGACTTCGGCGCGACCTGGAGCCGCACCACTGCGTCACCCGGCGGCACGGTCCTCGGTCTTGCGGTTCACCCCCAGGACGCGAACCGGGTCTTCTGCGCCACCGTGTCCGGGGTCTTCGTCTCGACCGACGCAGGCGGCAGTTGGACCAGCCGACCCGGGACCGCGGGCAGCGCTGCGGTCGCGTTCTATCCCGACGGCCCGGATACGGTCGTTGCCGGCGGCGACTACGGGGTCGTGATTTCCTGGGACCGCGGCGCGACCTGGACCCGGCTGGGCTCCGGGCTTGAAGGGCAGACCGTTGCCTGCCTCGGGTTCGCTGAGCGCGGCGGGCCGTTTCTCATTGCCGGGACCGCGGGCAGCGCGTGCTTTGGCTGGCAGTTCTGGACCGGCATCAGTGAACCAGCGAGGAACGATGAACACGGAACTATGGGCCGCGAGGCGACGGTCGTGCGCGGCATACTATTCGTTCCCGCCTGTTTCATCACTCATCGCTCATCACTTATCACTTCCGATGGCCGCAAGGTGATGGAGCTTGAGGTCGGCGCGAATGACGTGCGGAGCCTGACGCCCGGCGTGTACTTTGTGCGAGCTGCCGATGGCGCAGGGAACGGACCGAACATCAAGGTCGTGAAGACGCGATGAGCCGTGAGTAGTCTAACATAAGAAGGAGGAAGAGTGGCAGTAAGAACAACGTCCGAACTGACCCAGGCCTTTGCCGCGGACGGCTTCGTGGTCAGGCGGGCCGTCGAGTTCCAGAACATGCGCGGGATGCTCGCCGAGCACCGGACCGCGCGCAACACTCAGACCAGCGTGCCCAAGCGTGCGTACTACGTCGAAGGCAGCGGCTACCAGATGGGCTACCTGCTGGGTCTGCTGGCCGAGAAGGACATAAGGCGCATGACTGTGGATTACGTCAACAACGTCATCCCGGCGTTCATCTCGCCGGACCTCGCGGGCGTGAGCCGGCAGCTCGCATTCCAGATTCTCCTCTACATCGTCAAGGTCTGGTGTCAGGGTGTGTACGCTGCCTATCCCAACGACATCCCCGAGCCGCTCAAGCAGGAGATGCTTGGCCTCGTGGCCGGGTGCAAGGCCGCAGACCCGAACTCGAGCGTAACCTACGAGAACCTGCTGACCCTGAACGTCGGCGTGGATGCGCTCGTGGCCGCAATCTACACCGGGCTCGGGTTGTACGAAAGGATTGACCCGATTCTGGACAAGCTCGGGGGCAGGTTCGCGTTCCTGGCCCGGCTGAAGCCGCTGGCACCGCTGGCCAGGGCGCTGTTGCCAAGACCGAGGCCGGAGTTCTTCCGCGTACCCCTTGCCTGCAACGCGTTCGCCGCGTTCGGGAACGCGACCAATGACCGCCGGTGCTACTTCGGCAGGGATTTCCAGTTCCCCAGCGCCGGCGTGTTCCAGGATACGGCCTGCCTCGTCATCTACAATCCGAGCTACAACCTGGCAGACAACCAGCCGGCTCTGCCGCTCGTGAGCCAGACCGCGCCCGGGTTCGTCGGCAGTGTCACCGCCATGAACCGTGCCGGCGTGGGCATCGGTGTGGACATGCTCCCTTCGGCCAACTGCAACCCGCTCCGGCCCGGGCTGAACTCCCTGTTGATGGTCCGTCATGTCGGGCACGCCGGCAACGGCGCGGACAAGGCGGTTGACGCCATTGTTGCTGCCCAGCGCGGCGCATCCTGGATTTACCCGCTGGCCGATGGCGCGAACAACCGGGCAGTGATTGTCGAGGCCGGCATGACCACCGACAACCTCGACTACCTGTCCTACCCGCCGGCCTGGCTCAAGCCTCTGCTGCCGACCGGGCCTTTTGCGCCTTCGCGCCGGGGCCTTTTCGTGCGGGGGACCGACTGGCAGTGTCCGGCCCAGTACCAGCAGTACAACCAGCGTCTGTTCCAGAAGATGGGCTACGCCTATGACCCGGCTCAGTTCGGTGAGCGCGGGTACCTGAACCCGGACTGGAGAAGCGGGCCGAACCAGAGCTACTTCTTTGCGCCGCAGCGGGAAGCGAAGCCGGACCTGGTCGTCGTCGGCAACCATGCGCTCGTGCCCGAGATGCGGCTCTGCGCGATGAAAGAGTGGACCAACATCGTCGGCTCAGGCAAGATGGCCGACATCCTCTGGCGATATGATGAGCTGAACAACCAGTGCCTTGCGGCATACGGGAGCATCGACGAGAACAAGGCACGGGAGCTGATTGACTTCCTTTCGCCCAAGGGCAGGTACAAGGACTACTACCACGGCAACCCGGTGGTCGAAGGCAGCGTCACGCTCTGCAACCTGACCGACAAGACCATGGCCAGCCACTTCGGCTACCACGATGACGACTGGGTCAGGCTGACTCTGCCCGCCTACGTATAGGAACGCGCCGCGCTCGTCGTCAGGCCGGCCGGTCCGGCTTGCGGGCGACGACCAGGAACGTGGCCGCCAGGCAGCGTGCACCAAGAAGCTGACACAGGCTCTCCCAGGTCGCGGCCAGCAGGTACAGCGGCAGAAAGAAACCGAAGTAGTGCGCGCCGTAGTAACTGACGACTGTCTGCTCGACCGAGAAGCCCGCCTGCCTGAGTGATGCCTCAAGCGCGGCCGGCGAGCAGCGGTGATAGTAGGTGTGGAAGCGCGTGGTGCCGGTCGTCTCTGGGTGGAGCCGATTGACAACACGCTGACGCAGGTCGTCGGGCAGCAGACGACTCAGCAGCGCCGCAAGGCTGTAGCGTGAGGGCAGCAGGTGAATCGTCGCGCCGCCGGGTTTCAGCACACGCCAGACCTCGGCCAGGAACGCGGTGATGTCGGGCAGGTGTTCGAGCACGTGCTTTGAGGCGACGATGTCGATTGTGCCGTCGGCGAACGGCAGGCGCCGGGTGATATCGGCTACGCGCCAGTCGTCCAGCTCGCGGTTGGCGCGCAGGGCCTGCTCGGACGCATCCACGCCGATGACGTTGACTCCGGACGGGCGATACTCGTAGAAAGAACAGCGGTCCCCGGCACCGGCATCGACGACCGTCGCGCCGCCGGGCAGGTTGCGCATCGCCTCCCCGACCCTGCGCTCATAAAAGAGCGAGATGTCGAGCCGGCGCAGGGGCAGGCGTCGCTCGACCGCGGCCGCCAGGTGCCGGTTTGCCCGGACGATTCCGCGCAGCACGACCAAGAGTAGCAGTCAGGCCGGGCGAAGTCAAAAGGCGAGGTGCGTGCACCCGCAGCCGTGGTACGCTCAGGCAACGGGCTGCCCGACGAGCACAGCAAGGAACCGCTCGACTTCTTCCTCGGTGTTGTACCAGTGCGGAGACAGTCTGAGCATGTTCTCCCGCAACGAGCAGGTGCAGTTGGCGTCGGTGAGCCGGGCGTGCAGGGCGGCCGAATCGCCGCCGCGGCAGGTGATGATTCCCGCGCTTCGCTCAGGCTCGGGCGGAGTCACGATTTTGAATCCGGAGGACTCAAGCCCGGCGCGCAGCAGCCCGGTCAGGTTGCGCACCCGCGCCTCGACCCGGGCAATGTCGCACTCAAGCAGCAGCTTGAGCGACTCGCGCAGGCCATAGATGGCCAGGTAGTTCTTGGTTCCTTCTTCGAGCCGGCTGGCCCCGGGCTTCATTGGCTTCGTTGTGTGGATGTCGTTGAAATCGTCCCACTGGGCCGAGAGCCAGCCGAGGTTGAACGGCCGGAGCCGGGGCAGTAGGTTCTGGTCCACGTACATGAAGCCAGAACCCTGGGGCGAGAGGAGCCATTTGGCGCCGTGCGATACGATGAAGTCGGGTTTTACCAGTGACCAGTCCAGGTCAACGACGCCCAGCCCCTGAATCGCGTCCACGAGCGAAAGGACTCCGCGCTCGCGGCAGAACCGGCAGATAGCCGCGACGTCGAACCTGCGGCCGGTGAGGAAATGAACCCAGGAGACCGCAACCAGCCGCGTGCGACGGTCGACAAGGCGGAAGAGAACGCTCGGGTCCTGGACCAGCGCGGCACTGGTGACCGTGCGCTGTTCGACCTCGGGCAGCAGGTAGCGGAATGGGTAGGTCACGGTCGGGAAGTCGTCCGACATCAGGACGACATTGTCACCCGGCTGCCACTCGATGGAGCCGATGGCGATGATGACCCCGGCCGAGGTATTCTTGGTGAAGGCAAGCGTCGCCGGCGCGACGTGCAGAAGCCTGCCCAGGCTCACCCGCGCCTCCTCGGCGACTGCCTCGGCCTCGGCATAGGGAACCTGGCCGTGCTCGGCCTGATACCGGCAGTACCAGTTCACAGCCTCGACCGCGGTCGCGGGCAGGGGCCCGGTTGAAGCATGGTTGAAGTAGACCCAGCGCCTGGTGACCGGGAACAGCGCCCGGACTCGGACGAGTTCGGGGTCGGTCGAAAGCTCTGCTGTGCGCTGGTGCTCCGCGAAGCGGTTCACTGCTCCAGGATGCGGAACTCGGTGCGGCGATTCCGGGCCATCCCCTCGGGCGAATCGTTGGGCGCAATCGGCTGGGTGTCGGCATAGCCGTTGGCCGTGAGCCGCCCGGGCGCGATGCCGAACTTGTCCATCAGGTGCTGACGTACCGCCTCGGCCCGCGCCTTCGAAAGCTCCCAGTTGGACGGGAACTCGCGGGTGTTGATTTCGCGCGGGTCGGTGTGGCCGGCCAGCTCGACCCTGATGTCCGGGGTCTGCTTCAGGATTTCCCCGGCGCGGTCGAGCACGGCCACGAACTGCGGCAGGATGTCGGCCCTGCCGGTCTCGAAGTTTACTCCTTCGAGCACGATGGTCATCTTCTGCTTCACCAGGAAGAAGTCGCGCTCGGTCGGTCGGCCGGTGTCGATTCGGAGCGTGCAGGATTGAGGGATGTAGTCTTCACTCGGGCCGGTGACGCCCACCCGGTACTCACCCGCGGGCAGATTGCGGAACCGGAACCGACCTGAGTCTCCGACCGCCTGCTCGCCGAACGCCACCCCGCGACAGGCAATGCGTCCTGCCAGGGGCAGGCGCGTTGCCGCGTCGTAGATGCCGCCCCTGAGCTCCCCGTACTTCACTTTGTCCATGGCGATGATTACGCGCTGCTCCCGGTCACCGGCCACGGCCACAGTCTCCTCTCCGGGCAGGTACCCGGCAAGTATCGCCCGAACAGACAACGTACCTGGTCCAAGCCGCGTCAGGTGCATCTCGCCGGCCGTGGCCACCGTCCCGGCCTGGGCAGCCACTTTCCCGGCC
>CAZQFS010000022.1:0-30463 GCA_964592755.1 uncultured bacterium
ATCGAAGACCGTCCCGGTCGCTTCTTCTTGCTTCGTACCCGGCGTCACGCGGATACTTGAGCCCCGAGCCTTCGCGGTACGGCCCGAGCGTGCCGATGGAGCCGAGCGTCGTCACCGAGAGAATCATGTTGCCGGTGTCGTGGTCGGCCCAAAGCTTCCTGGCCGGCGGCAGCTCGCCGATGCGCGTCTCGCAGTAAGGCTCCCAGTTGCCCTGGGGCGAAGTGCAGGCCGTGACCAGCTCGGCCAGCGTGCCGGTCGGCGTCGAGAGCGACGCAGTAACGCGGAAACGGTCGCCCTCAACCGTATCGCCGGGGACAATCGTGCCGTAGCTCGCGGTCGAGTCGAGCAGGGTCAGCCAGGCGGAGGTTGTACGCAGCCGCGCGGTCACGCTGGTTGCCGCCACGGTCCCGGCATTGGCGACGGAAACGAAGAGGTCCGCGGTCTCGCCCGGGTCGAGCCGGCCATTGCCGCCCGAGTCCACGACCCGCAGCCCGGCAAACACCAGCACCGGCTGATTCGAGGAACCGGTCACCGGAACCGATCTCTCGTGCGGGTAGCAGTTGCGTGCGCTTACGCTCAGCGCCAGACTACCCGTGGTGACCGGATTGACAAACAAGTCAACCCAGCCCTGGGAATTGGTCCAGCCCCGGGCATAGGTCTCCCCCGACTTCCGGGCACAGACCAGCGCACCGGGAAGCGGCGTTCCTGCCTGTTCCACCCTCACCCGCATCACCTGAGCGCCGGTCGGCACAGAGCCGGGCGCGCTGACCGCAAGCACCGCCGGCTTCTCGGTCCACATCCCGAGACTCGGGTCCCCGAACAGGTTCAGCTCGTAAACACACCAGCGCCAGACCTCCTGCCCCATGGTCAGGCTCTGGAAGTAGTCCTTGGACATTGCGTTCAGCACCCCGAACTGGTGCGCGTCGCCCGCGACGTAGTGCCGGTAGTACTGGAGGTCAAGCATCTCAGACGGCCCGAATCCGGGCGGGTAGCCGAACCCGTAGCGCGAGTTCAGGCAGGTCGCGATGCAGCCGCCGTTCTGGGCCTTGACCAGCGCCTCGGCCAGACACTCATACCCGTCAAACCAGCCGGATTGACAGGCAATCGAGTTGACGAAGCAGAGCTTGCGCAGGCCGTTCGACAAACCCGGTGCTTCAGAAGCGCTCATCACCGAGAAGCTGGTCTGATTCCCGTGCGCGGCGACGTGGGAAATCTGATGCCCGGCGCTCATCTGGCTCGCGTACTGGCCGGAAGGCGGGTCCTCCAGGTGAGAGAACTGCCAGCCGGTCGGAAACAGCTCGGCAATCATTCGGTTGATCACCCGGCCGTGGAACGGTGAGAAGAGCATCGTCGAACCCATCAGTCCCTTCTTGAGATAGCTCGTGTCCGGGTTCTTCTCATAGGTGGTGCACTTGGCAAAGAACAGGGCCACGTCAGCACCATTGTCCGCCGGCGTCCGGCCGATGAACAGGTCGTGGAAGAGGTCCACCGAGTCGGTCATCTCGCCGAAGTAGTTGTTGTGGTCTGAGTCCCAGGAGTACTGCAGGTCGGCGTAGTAGAAGTCGGTCGCGATGTTCTCAGTGATACCTTCGCAGGTGATACGCGCCAGGCGCACGGGCACGACTTCCGCATCGCCGCCCACCAGCACCCATTTCAGGCCGTGATTCTGCCAGTAGTCGATGATGCAGTTGCGAATCTTCTCCTGATTATCTCGGCCCGGATAGATTGAGTATATTGACTCGGTCTTCACCACTACGGTCTTTGTGCCCCGGCCGGTCTTCCAGTCAACGAATGGCTGGAAGCTCGGGGCAAGGGCGCTCGAAGTGATGACCATCATGTCGCAGAGCCAGTCATCGGTCTGGCGGGCCGGTGGCGCCCAGTGTGCGACGCGGCTCGGGTTGACTACCAGCCGGCCAACGTGTTGCGCCATCAATTCAATCTGCCCCTGCTCCATCGTGGGCACCTGGTGCCGGCCGGTCTCATACCGGACCCGGACCTGAATCCGCGTCGCCAGTCGCAACTGCTTGCGGGAAGGGACATAGGTGAGCGGCGCAACCTGGATGCCGGCCACGCGGAACCCGCCGGCCACACCGGTTTGCATCACTGTCGCGGTCTGAGTCGGGTACGGCTCAGACGAGCGATACAGCGCGTCATCAGGCAGCACGAACTCCGGTCTGGCTCCAGACAGGACATAGGGCCGCTGGCACGGATGGATGTTGTACTCGCCGGGCATGACCGTGCTCGAAACACTCACCACGTCAACCCCCAGCACTTCGGCATCCGGCGGCACGAGTACGTTGAATACCGCCAGGGGCAGATTCGGCCGGCCCGGCTCGGACGTTGAGTAGTGGCCGGGCAGGGCAACGACATCGAACCCGTGCTCGGTACCGAACACGAAATCCTCCGGCGCGAACTGAAAGGTCTGGGTCAGCGACCCGGTCCCGGCCAGGGCAAAGGCTGGTATCAGACAAAGCCAGGTGAAGCGGAACATCGGCTACCTCCGTGAGTTATCTGCGGCTGTACAGTCCACGAAAGGACGGGTGCGGCACGTGACCGCGGTGCCGGCGTCCGCCGTCCAACCGGAGTAATTCTAGCCTTGGCATGAGCCCGGTCAATCGCGGTCGCCAGCAGAGACAAGCGGCGAGGGTGGCCCGAAGGCCACCCTCACACTGGTCAACGAAGTAGCTTACCGGACCACGAGCTTTCTGGTCGCGACGTTGCCGCCGCTGACCAGCCGCATGAAGTATACGCCGTCTGCAACTTCCTGTCCATCATTATTTGTGCGGTTCCAGAGCAGAGACTTCGAACCCGCCGCCTGCGTCCCTGAGACCAGGGTCCGCACCAGCTTGCCCGCCAGGTCGTAGACCGCCAGTTCCACGCGCCCAGCCCGGGGCAGGTCATAGCAGACGGTCGCGGCGATGGAGAACGGGTTGGGCCGGGCCTCGGTCAACCGCGGCAGCAGCGCCGCCTCTTTCTGCTGTTCGACGCCGGTCGCGCCCCATGCCGCCCATTCCAGCGCCTGCTTGAGCAGCCGCATGGCGTTGGCGTCATCGTAGTACGGCTCGTTCTGGTAACCGCCGAAGGTTGCAAAGTAGATGGGCCCGAGGTATACCGACCGACCTGCGCCTTCCTGTTTGAAGGCAATCGAGGCCTGGCCTGACGCCGCGGTGTAGTCGCCAAGCATCGTCGCGCCCGGCCACATCCCGGAGTTCGCATACTCGCCATGGCTGTAAACGTTGAAGTCGCTCACGCCCGCAGTAATCGGGTGGGTGTTATTGATGATGTGTACCTGGCCCGAGGTGAGGAAGTTGTAGTGGCCCCCGCAGTTCACCGCGAGCGCTGAGTCCATCATCCGGGCGTTCTGGTTCGCGATGCCGTAGACAATCCAGCCAAGCCCCACGAATCCGCCGCCCTGGCGCACCCACTGCAGCAGCGCGCTCTGGTAGGTAAGGAAGTCGTTGTCGTTGTACCCGCAGTCGCCGGTCACGACCACGTCGTAATTGGCCAGTTCCGAGACGTCGTCGATGTCCGTGCCGACAACAATCGAGTCGGTCCAGCCCTGCGCGTCGCACAAGGAGTCGATGCGGTAGCAGGCATTGGGCGGGACCCGACCGTTGGAGCCCGACGCAATCTCGATGGCCACGCGCAGCACACTGGCCGAAGACACGGTCGTCCGGATCAGGGTGTCGTTCAGTCGGTTCTGGTCCGGCCCGCAGTTGTGCCACATCGTCAGTGTGTACTGCGTGCTCTCCGGCCCGACGTTCCAGACCGGAAACGCCACCGGCTTGGTAGCGCCGACGGGCACTGAGTCGACCACCACGGTCTGCGAGTATACCTCGACGCCCGCGGACTCGACTTTGCAGTAGGCGCTGAACCCGGTCTCGGTGTAGTCGCCGAGGTTGTCGATGAACCCGGTCGGGGTGAACGGCGTCAATGCGCGCACGCGCGTGCCCACGTTCATGCTCACGAGCGACAGGTCGTGGCCACGCGTGGTCGTGCTCTTGCGCAGGGTGTCGTTGCGGCGGTTGGTATCCGGCGAGTAGAAATGCCAGAAGGTCAGGTCATAGGTCTGGCTGCCCGGCCCGACGTTCCAGTTCGGGAAAGTCACCGTGTCCACACCGGCAGAGTCAAGCAGGGTGATGGTGCGGCTCTGGTTGTAAACGGTGGTGCCCAGAGAATCAACCCGGCAGTAGACCTGAACGTTCGGCTCCGGGTAGGTCCCACGGTTCCGGACGACCAGGACCGGAGCGAGCGGGGTGAGCGGGTCAATCTTGGCGGCCGGCGCCAGCACCTTGTCGAGGGCGACGTCGTGCCGGGGCCCGGGCAGTGGCGTGTTCTCGATGCAGCGCATCGCGTCAATCCGACCCGTGCCGTACTCGTTGTTCTTTGGCTGGGTACCGCGCGGCAGGACCGAGTTCTGCATTATCTCCGATATCTCCTCGGGCAACAGACTCGGGTTCTTCTCCAGTATCAGGGCACACACACCAGCCGCGCACGGTGTCGCCATGGACGTACCCGACATCTGAGTGTAGCCGCCGCCGCGGCGCGTCGAGGTCACATCCACCCCCGGCGCCGAGAAGTCCGGCTTGTACAGCCCGGGCGGATAAGGATAGTCGTTGTACGGGTCAATGCCGCTCCACGACACCGGCCCGCGCGACGAGAACCCGGCGAGGTTGTCGCCGTTGTCGGTCGCGCCGATGGAAATCGCACCCGAACGCCCGCCGTCCGGCTCGGCCGGATGCCGCCACGGGTTCGGGCAGTCGCCCGGGGTGCGCACGTTGTCCGGCGGCGAACCCGCGCCTTCGTTGCCGTTGGCAATGAAGAACGGCAGCCCGGCGGCCGCCACGTTGGTCACGCTCTGCCGCCAGAGCGCCCGCCGCGGAGTCCACGAATGCAGCCAGCCCAGGCTCATCGACAGGCAGTGGGCATGGTTGGCCGGAGACAGCGGCGGCGCGACGCAGAACTGCATCGCGTTCATCACCGTGTTCTCAGCCACGGTGTCGGGCAGCGGTGAACCGAGGCTGGTCTTGGTGCGGCAGGTCATGATGCGCGCGTTGGGCGCCATGCCGGTCGTATCCCCGCCGGTGCCGTCGCCGGCATTGGTCCCACAGGTATGCGTGCCGTGGCCCTGCTGGTCCATCGGGTCGTTGTTGTTCAGCTCGAAGTTCCAGCCGTGGTGGGGATAGTTCGGGTCGGTCCACATGTGGTCGGCCAGGTCCGGGTGGGTATAGTCGCAGCCGGTGTCGATGTTGCCGATGACCACGCCGTCGCCGGTGTAACCGTGCACCAGCCAGACCGAATCCGCCTTCACCAGGCGCACGTTCCACTCGACCGAGAAAGACCCGTCCAGCACGTCGCGGCCCGCCGGGTCGCCGGCAATGGCCAGCGCGTTCTCGGTCGGAATCAGATTCCACTGCACGAACCAGACCTCGGCCCGGTCCGCCACCCGGTTGATGACCTCAGGCGTCGCCTCGCAGTAGACCGCGTTGACAATCCAGAGCGGCTGGATATCACTGACCTTGCCCGCGGCCTCGAACGACCGCAGCTCAGCCACCAGGCCCGCCTGGTCGTAGCTGGCCATCTCCTTCAGCGCGTTGACCGTGGTCTCCCAGCGCTGCTGCTTGTCCTTGATGGTCCTGATGATGCTCTCGCCGTCGAGCTGGTGCTCGAGAGCAATCATCACGCCGAGCCGCTGGCCGCCGTCCACCAGCGCCATCTGCTCCTGCAATGCCGGCTCGATGAGTCCGGCGGCTGCGGTCGTGACCGCGATGGCCAGTACCGCCAATACGAACGCTCTCACAGTAGTCCTCCTGGGTTACGGGTTCTGGGGCCGGAGTCCGGGCCGCCGCGCGGCTTCGCGGCCGCCGGGCCACGGCACCGCAGCCATTCTGCCCGCCACCGGGCCGAAGTCAAGCGCGCCGAGACCGGTCGGGCGCGGCGGCTAGTGTTGCACGACCAGGCGCCCGGTCGCGTCATAGAGGCACAGACCAGGATTCGAGGATTCCAGGATTCAAGTGGAGGACGGTCGCGCCGGCACACGGGTTCGGCCGGATGTCCAGCGTCATGCGTCTGGCATCAGGCGTTTCGCGTGGTTCCTCCACCCCCACATTCCCCAGCGAGTCGGTCTTGATGAGCCAGACGTCACCACCTCCGCCGCCAGAGGACACTGTGCCCCCGCGAACACATAGCCCCGTCAGCAGTCTGTCGGACCGAGTTGGCTCTATCGTTGCCCGCCGCAGGTGCGCATGAAGGTGATTTGGGCGGGCAGGGCTGCGGGCAGGAGCGCCAGCAGCAGGATAAGCCGTCAATAGTGGCACCTCCTGGTGACATGGTGGGCCGCGGCCGGGCGTTGTCAAGCGCCGCCGGCGGCTTGACCTTCCGTCCCCTGAACCCGTCCGAAAAACGCCCTGCCAAAGGCCGCGCGCAAAGCCAGGCGCACAACCCCTGCAACAAGCAGCCTGCAAACCTGCTCGACAAGACAGGCAACGGCCTAACTAACTGCTCAGCCAATGGCTTAAGCAACTGCTCGGGCCAAAGCTCGGCCCATTGCCTAAGCAGTCGCTCGCGGCATTGCTCGGCGCAGAGTCCGAAGTAATGCCCGCGCCAAGGCCCGACGCAAAGCCAGGACAACGACCCGGCCCAAAGCGCGTTCAGATACCGTGTAGGGAACGGCCTCCCGGCAGCCGGGGGTACGGGAACTGAAGAAGATAGAGGCAAATGCGGCTTCGCGAGCCGCATGACTCAGTACAGGCGCGCACGTTGCCGGCCTTGCGGACTTCGGACTCTTCTTCGACCTTGAAAGGAGAACTTCTGTGAACTGAGCCGCGAAGACCACGAAAGAACGGGCGCGGCTCAGGCTTCCGGCCATCTGCCCTGATTTCGTGTCCTTAGTGGCGGTCAATCTGAGGACCGTAACCCCACGGCGCAAGGGAAAGAGGAGAATCGCCATGGGGTTGCGAGAAGAACGATGCACAAACGAGGTGTTTGACTGACCCGCAGGGCCGGGTATCATTGACTCCGCCCTGCTGAGCTAATCGTCGTTTCAAGAAAGGAGTCTGCCCGCCATGCGCAAGATTGTCGAATGCGTTCCCAACTTCAGTGAAGGCCGCCGCGCCGAAGTCGTCGAGCAAATCGCCTCGGTCATCCGCTCGGTCAACGGCGTCAGTCTGCTGGATACGCAGATGGATGCCGACCACAATCGCTCAGTCATCAGTTTCGTGGCTGAACCGGAGGCGGCCCTGGATGCCGCCTTCAAGGCGGTCAAGCTCGCGTCTGAACTTATCGACCTGACCCGACACCAGGGCGAGCACCCGCGCATCGGCGCAACCGACGTGGTGCCTTTTGTACCGATTTCGGGCGTGACCCAGGAGGAGTGCATCGAGCTGGCCAAGCGCCTGGCCAAGAAGATTGCCGACGAGCTTCAGATTCCCGTCTACCTCTACGAGCTAGCGGCGACCAGACCGGACCGGGTTGACCTCGCCCAAATCCGCAAGGGCGAGTTCGAAGGACTGCGCGACGCCATACGCACCGACCCGGACCGGGCACCGGACTTTGGTCGACCTCAGCTTCACTCCACCGCGGGCGCGACCGTGGTCGGCGTGCGTTCGCCGCTGATTGCCTACAACGCCTATCTGGCCACGACCGACGTCAAGGTGGCCGAGCGCGTGGCCAAGGCGATAAGATTCCGCGACGGCGGATACCGTTTTGTCAAGGCACTGGGCTTTGAGGTCAAGGAGCGTGGCTGCGTTCAGGTGTCCATCAACATGACCGACTACACCAAGACCCCGCTCTACCGTGTGTTCGACACGATCAAGCGCGAGGCGGCCCGCTGGGGCGTGAACGTCACCGAGTCGGAAATCGTCGGGCTCGTGCCCCAGAATGCGCTCAACGCCTGCGCGCGCTACTACCTGCAATTGAACAACTTCAAGCGGGACCAGATTCTTGAGAACCGGCTTGTGCCTGCCAAGGGCATGCCCGATTTCCTGAACGACTTGGCATCGTCGGCCCCGACTCCGGGCGGCGGCTCGGCCGCGGCTCTGAACGGCGCGCTGGGCACCGCCTTGATGACCATGGTGGCGAACCTGACGATCGGCAAGAAGGGCTACGAGGAGTTCGATGCAGAGTTGAAGCCGCTGAAGGACCGTCTCCTGCCCCTGCGCGAGCGGTTCACGAACCTAGTCGACGAAGACGCCAGCTCGTTCAAGAAAGTAATGGCGGCGTACAAGCTGCCCAAGATGACCGAGGCAGACAAGCAGGAGCGTGACAAGGCAATCAGCGAGGCGCTCAAGGTTGCGGCCGAGGTGCCTTTCAAGACCATGAGTCTGGCCCTGGATGTCCTGCGCATGTGCCGACCGATAGTTGAGTATGGCAACAAGAGCTCCATCTCGGATGCCGGGGTGGCCACGCTCAACCTCGACGCGGCGTTCCGGGGTGCGCGGCTCAACGTGCTCATCAACCTCGCGGGCATCAGGGACGTCCAGTTCGTCGCCGACAAGCGCGAGACGGTGGATGAGATGGCCGCAGAAATGGACGGGCTGGTCCGGGAGTACCAGGAGACCGTTGCTCGGCGCATGGGGCAGGCCTGAGACTTGAAGCTGCCTCCCGGCCTCATTGACCTGCATACTCATACGGTCTTTTCCGACGGGCTCGCGACCCCCGAGCGCCTGCTCGCCGATGCTGCCGCGCTGGGCCTTGCGGCCGTTGCGGTCACGGACCACGATTCGGTCGACGGCATCGACCGAGCCCTGGACGCGGGACGCAAGGTCGGAGTCGAGGTCGTGCCCGGCGTCGAAATGAGCTGCACGACAAACGGCACGGATATCCACGTGCTCGGTTACTTTGTTGACCATCACGCTGAGACACTGCTCGGTTTCCTGACCACCGTGCGCGCCCGCCGGGCCGAGCGGGCCGAGCGGATGGTGAAGAAGCTCAACGAGCTTGGTCTGCCGGTGACCATGCGTCGGGTGCAGGAGCTTGCCCGCGGCGCTGCGGTCGGCCGGCCGCACGTTGCCCAGGCCATGGTTGATACCGGCAAGGTGGCCAATGTCCAGGAGGCGTTCGACCGCTACATCGGTTACGACGGCCCGGCCTACTTTCCGAAGATGCAGCTTTCTCCGAGGCAGGGGATTGACTTCATCCATCAGTATCGCGGCCTGGCCGTGATTGCCCACCCGGCCAACTACCACAACGACGGCGCGGTCTACTCCTGCATTGAGGCGGGAGTTGATGGCATCGAGGTCTGGCATCCGGACCACGAGCAGCGCAACATTGACCACTACGCCGAAGTCGCGCAGAAGAACGGCCTCCTGATGACCGGGGGCAGCGACTGCCACGGCGGTCGCAAGCAGGGCCGGGTCACGCTCGGTCAGGTCGCAGTGCCCTACAAGTACCTGCAGGCGATGAAAAGCCGGCGGCAGTAGGCAGAAGCCGACATGCATGGTGGAGCCGTCGAGATTCACTGGCGCACGCTGGTGGGAGCGGTGTTGCTGGCGCTGGTGACCAGCAATGCGTTGGGGCAACTGCCGATTGCCCGGCTCAAGTACTCTGGCGGCGGGGACTGGTACAATGACCCGGATGCGATTCCCAATCTGGCCCGGGAAATCAACGCCCGCACCAACATCCGCGTTGCGGGAGACGAGGCCCAAGTCAGCCTGCTCGACGAAAAGCTGTTCAACTATCCCTTTCTCTTCATGACTGGCCACGGCAACATCGCCTTCTCCGACGAGGAGGTCGGCCGGCTGCGGCAGTACTTCGAGACGGGCGGGTTTCTCTATGCCGACGATGACTACGGCATGGACGAGTCATTCCGGCGTGAACTGGCTCGGGTCCTGCCCGCAAGCGAACTGGTCGAGCTGCCGTTCGACCACCCCATCTACCACGCGGTCTACGACTTCGAGAACGGCCTGCCGAAGATTCACGAACACGAGGAAGGCCCACCTCGTGGCTATGGCGCCTATCTGGGCGGCAGGATGGTTCTGTTCTACACGTTCAATTCCAATGTCTCGGACGGCTGGACCGCGGCCCACAAAGACCCGGCCGACGTGCGCGAGCAGGCCTTTCGCATGGGCATCAACATCATCGCCTGGTTCCTCACCAACTGAGCAGCGACCCGACTCGACCGGCGCCGCTCTTGACAACTCTCTTCCCGCGGCCTACCGGGCTGGCAGGACCCGGAACCCGGCATCGAGCTCCGAATAGCACGAAGGAGCGGGCGCACTCAGGGCTTTTCGCCCTGGGCGCGGACTTTGCGTCCTTCGTGGTCGTCAATTTCGGAATCGGGGCAGTAGGTGACCGAGTCGAGCACAAGCCCGGCAGCCGGGGCGGTCCGAAAGGGTTTGTGAGGTCTGCCGGCCAGGGCGGCGCGGAGGTCGCGCAGGCTCACGCCTCCCTGCCCGTAGGTGACAATCGCGCCGACCATCCGGCGCACCATCTTGTACAGGAAG
The DNA here is from genome assembly GCA_964592755.1 of uncultured bacterium. Taxonomy (GTDB): domain Bacteria; phylum Hydrothermota; class Tepidihabitantia; order Tepidihabitantales; family Tepidihabitantaceae; genus CAZQFS01. The sequence goes on from CAZQFS010000022.1 coordinate 10,443, forward strand.
CGGTCTCCCTCTATCGTGAACACCAGTTCATCGCCGCACTCCGTGACATCGAACCGGCGCACCTCGCACTCTCCGTTGACATCGCTTGCGTGGCAGAAGGCCCGGAAATCCCTGGTGCCGAGGAAGAACCGGGCGCTGCGGCGTGCCCTGGCCGCGCTGACCGGACGCTTGAGCTCCCAGGCCCGGCCCCGGCGGAGCGGCGAGAGCCGACGCACGACATTGTAGACGTAGGTCTTGCCCAACGCGTCGTGGCGGGCATGGAACGACTCCGGAACCGGTTCGGCAGAAAGCACGTGGATGTCGCGGGGCAAGTGGTGGTTGATGGCCCGGCGCAACCGCTCGGCTGCCGCCGGGCACGAGCCGAACCGGCAGAGGATTCGGTCTTGTTCCTGGGCATGGAAGTTCGCGACATAACCGCGCGCCGACACCCCGGCATCGGTTCGACCACAGCCGTAGACCACTGTTTCCCTGCCGACGACCCGGCCAACCGCGGCCTCAAGCTCACCCTGGACCGTGGGCCGGCCCGGTTGAAACTGCCAGCCGGCATAGCCCGAACCGTCAAACTCGATTGTCAGCCGGAAGTTCACCCGGTCTCGCGGCGGTCAACCGCCCTCGAACCTGCGATTACCGCTTGTCTTTTTCCGCCTTCAGGCACTTGATACAGCGCCGGGCATGGGGGACGATGTCGAGCCGGGCCCGAGGGATTTCGGCGCCGCACTCCTCGCACTTGCCAAAGGTTCGCTGCTCGATGCGCTTGAGTGCGGCATCGATTTCGCGCAGCGTTTTGGCTTCCATTCCCTTGAGCCGCGAGGCGAGTTCACTCTGGTAATGCTCGGTACCCTGGTCGGCGACGTGAGTGCGGTGGCTCGAGAGGTCACCGGTAACATCCGGGCCTGACGCCTCCATGACCTCGCTGGTGAAATTGCCCTGTCGCAGGATGCGTTGCTTCTCGGCCAGCAGGGCGCGTTCGTACTTGACGATGTCTCGTTTCCTCATTGGCTCCTCACTCTCCTCAGCTCGACCTCGGCCGGCTCGCGATTCACCTTCACCGACCGGCTGATGTCCGGCTCGGACAGCCTCTCGTCGCATTCTGCCAGGTCTTCCAGCGTCAGCGCCAGGGTTTCGCGTGCGATGTAGTCGGCAAAGGCGTTGACCGCCTGACGCAGGCGCGGCGTTGCCCGGTAGTGGAGCCGGACTCGGTCCACCACCTCGAAGCCGGCCTCCTTGCGCAGGTTCTGAACCCGGTGGACAAACTCGCGGGCCAGGCCTTCATCCTCAAGCTCGGGGGTCAGTCTGGTGTCGATGGCGACTGCGAGCGAGGAGTCGGCGGCGACGACGTAATCTGCCGGGAAGTCGTGGCCCGTGTCGCCGAACCGGAGCTCCCGCACGTTCAGCTCCTCGCGCACCGATTCGGCATGGCGCTGAATCGCGGCCTGTGATGCCGGCTCGCTTAGTTGGATGAGTGCGCTCGCCAGGGGCTGACGCACCTTGAGCTTTGCCTTCTCCCGGGCTGCCCGGCCCAGGGAGACGACCGCGCGGCAGAGTGCTACCTCTGCCTCGAGGTCCTGGTCAATGAGCGCCGGGTCCGGGGTCGGCCAGGCAGCAAGATGCACCGACTCCGAAGACTCCCTGTCCACCGAGCACACCAGATTCTGGTAGAGCTCCTCGGTAAGAAACGGCATGATAGGGGCCAGGAGCCGGGTGAGCGTGACCAGGCAGGTGTAGAGCGTCTGGTACGCAGCGGCCTTGTCCTCGTCGGAGGAACTCTTCCAGAACCGTCGCCGGCTCCGACGGACATACCAGACCGACAAGTCCTCAATGAACTCCTCAACTGCCTCAGGCACAGCCGCGGCATCGTAAGTATCAAGCCGCTCGGTCACCAGTTTGACCAGGGAGTTCAGGCGCGACAGAATCCAGCGGTCGAGCAGAGCAAGCCGGTCCGCCGGCGGGTCTGGCTGCGGCTTGAAACCGTCGATGCTGGCATAAGTGACGAAGAAACTGTACACGTTCCACAGGGTCAGCAGCTTGCGCTCCACCTCCCGCGCCCCGGCATAGCCAAAGAGCAGGTTCTGGGTCGGGTTCTGGCGGACGAACATCCAGCGCATCACATCCGCGCCCATCCGGTCAACCGCATCGTCAACCGCAATAGCATTGCCCCAGGACTTATGCATCTCCCGGCCGTCCTCGGCCTTCATCGTCGCGTATCCGAGCACGGTCTTCATCGGCGCGCACCGCTCCAGCACCGTGCTCATCGCGAGGATGGCATAGAACCAGTTTCGGAACTGCCCCGGAAAAGACTCGGTGATGAAGTCAAACGGAAACCACTCCTGCCAGTAGCCACGGTCGCTCAGGTACCGGGTCGTGGAAAAAGGCACAATCCCGGCATCAAGCCACGGGTTGCCCACGTCCCTGATGCGGCTGACCGGCCGGCCGCACTTCCCGCAGGCAATCTGCACTTGGTCCACCCAGGGCCGGTGCGGCGTGTGACCGTCAAACCGCTCCCAGCCGGAAACCGCGCGTGACTTCAGCTCCTCGCGCGAGCCGACCACGTCGAACCAGCTGCACGAACAACGGAAAATCGGCAGGGCAAGGCCCCAGTAGCGCTTCTTCGAGATGCACCAGTCCGCCATGTTGCGCAGCCAGTCCAGCTCGCGCTCCAGACCGAACTCCGGAATCCAGCGTACCTGACGGGCAGACGCCATAATCTCCTCCCGGAGCGGGCCCATGGCAATGAACCATTCGTCAACGAGCCGGAACACCAGCTCCTGACCGCAGCGCCAGCAGACCGGATACCGGTGGCGGTAATCCTCGACCCGGAACAGCATCCCTTTCCGGCCCAGACTCTGGAAGACGTCCTCGGCCACACTGGAAGCATCCCGGCCTGCCAGCCAGTCGAACTCGGGCCGGAAGGTTCCGTCCTCTTCAAGCGGGGCGATGATTGCGAGCCCATGCTCCCGGCCGAGCAGGAAGTCCTCCTTGCCGCAGCCGGGTGCGATGTGGACGATGCCCGTGCCCTCGCCCGCGCTCACGTCATTCCAGACGATGACCCGATGCTCGACTCCGCGCTGGGGCGCGAGTTCGTCAAAAGGTCCCTGGTAAGTGAGTCCGACCAGGTCGCGGCCCGGCGTCCGCGCCACCACCTCGCCCCCGCCCAGCACCCCGAGCAGAGGTTCGGCCAGGATGTACACCGCGCCGTCTTTGCGTGCCCGGACATAGGTCAGGTCAGGATGAACCGCAGTTGCGACATTCGCGGCCAGGGTCCACGGCGTCGTGGTCCAGACCAGCAGATACTCGTCTTCCGGTCGTTCGCTGACAGCCTCGGTCCGGCCGTGCCGGTTCACCGGCAGCCTCAGGTACACCGCCTTGTGGGTCAGCTCGCGGTATCCTTCGGTCGCGATTTCCATGTCCGACACCGCGGTGCCGCACCGCGCACACCACGGCATCACGTCCTTGCCCTCATAAATCAGCCCGCGTTCGTGACAGCGCTTCAGGAAGTGCCAGATGCAGTAGTTATTCTCGTCGGACATCGTGAAGTAGGAGTTGTCCCAATCCATCCACTGGCCGAGTCGAACCGACTGCCGGGTCTGAATCTCGGAGAATCTGAGCACCCGCTCCCGGCATTTCTCGATGAACTTGTCGATGCCGAGTGCCTCGATGTCCTTCTTGGACTTGAAGCCGAGCTCCTTCTCGACCTCGACCTCGACCCACAGACCCTGGCAGTCAAACCCGTTCTGATAGCGCTGGTCGTGCCCGAGCATCGCGTGGTAGCGCTGGAACAGGTCTTTGTACGTCCGGCCCCACGCGTGATGCACGCCCATCGGGCCGTTCGCGGTAATCGGCCCGTCCAGGAACCGGAACCTGGGCCCGCCCCGGTTCCTTTCGGTCAGGCGCCGGAAGATGCCTCGTTCCTGCCAGAACTGCAGGATGCGGAGTTCGATATCCTTGTGGTTTGGTTGACGAGGAACCGGCTGGAACACCAGCTTCTCAGCGCTCACTCGGTGACTGCTTTCATGCCCGGCCGCCGCCTGCCGCTATCTACTCACTACCTTGCCCGGCCGCTGTTCTGACCGTCGCGCTGAAACTGGGGCCAGGCCGACTGGGCCGGGCCTTTGAGTCCGACCACGCACCATCCGCGCGTCCCGTCGCCGACATAGATTAGTCCGTCATTCCCAATCTTGGGGGCAGAGATGACAACATCCGACATCCCCTCGCCCAGCCCGCAGGCCCAGCGACGTGTGCCATCGGGATTCACCGCGTAGAGCGTATCGGCGCTCTGCTGCGCCACTGCCTTGCGGCCGGGCATGACCAGGAAGTAGACATAGCCGTCAGCCGAAACCGCGGGCGTCGAGGCGATACCGAAGAGCGGAGGGACAAAGGCCCACTTCTGGTCCTGGGTCCCCGGGTTGAGCGCCCGCAACCTGCCGCCGCCACAGATGTAGACCGTGCCGTCTGCGCCGATGACCGGCGACGACGCGTCCTCGCCGACCGAGTACTGCCAGTTCAGCGTACCGTCCAGGTTCAACGCCGCCAAAGAGCCGGCATCGTCCACAACGTAAAGCAGACCTCGAGTCGCGTCCAGCGCAGGCGAAGCATTGATGGCATTGCTGCTCAGCCGGTACGGCTGGCTCCACTTCATCGTTCCCATGGCCGGGTCCAGGGCAAAAACCTCGCTCTCGCCACTCGCGACGTACACTGTCCCGTCACTGCCCACCACCGGTGACGAATAGCCGCCGGAAGTGGGGTAGGTCCAGCGGAGCGTGCCGTCCTGATTCAGGGCGACGAGCATCGAGTCCTCGGTATGAAAGTGGACCGTGCCGTCCGCCCCCAAAGCCGCAGAGGCGTAGACCGCGCCGCCGACATAGTAGCTCCACTTGCGCGTGCCGTTCAAGCGCACGGCATAGACCGAATCGTTGGTACAGCCGATAAACACGAGGCTATCGCCCACTGCAGGCGCGGCAAAGAACTCATCCTCCTCCGCGGTCCTGAACTTCCAGACCCCGCCCGTCGCCTTCCGCCCCAGCAACGCGCCATAGTCCACGCAGCCGGTATACGTCGCTCCATCCGGGCCGATGGCGAACGTGTTATTACTGAAATCGGCCGAATCCTCACCCTCATCCGGGTCAATGTGCGTAACCCACCAGAGCACCTGCCCCTCGCCCACGCTCACGTTCACGTTCAGCTCATCGGACCAGCCTGTTCGGCGCTTACTGTTCCTGGCCCTGGCTTTCACTCTGTAGCTACCCTCAGCCGCATACGTGTGGGTGTCGGCGAAGACAACCCCACCCTCCACGAACTCAGACCACTCCGACTGAGTGTTATCCCCCCAGTCGAACTGGTAGGAGACCTTTGCCCCGGACGGGTCGGTCGTCTTCGTCGAACAGGCAATAGGCACTCCCTTCAACCATGTACTCGGGCCGGTTGGCTTCTCAGGAACCAGCGGCGGCTTCCCGCAGGCGCTGAGCAACAGGAAGACTGCCAGGCAAACGCCTGACAAAGTGGCAAGTCTAGCGGAACGCATAGAACCTCCGTAGCGTTGATGCACTGTCCTGGTCATCAGACGAATATCAAAGATAGTCCGAAAACTACTCAAGTCAAGCCCCAGCCGCCAGTCTGCTTGAGCCACTACACTGGAACGCAGGCCTCGCCGGGGACCGTGTTGATGAACATACCCGGCACGCGTTGCTGTTCGGTTCGGAGCAGGGTTCAGGTGTGTCTGCTAGCGCAGTGGTCGCTGGCGCCCCGGGCGCGTCATCCCTGGACGGATTGCAGCAGCCCTGGTATGCTTCTGGCGTGCTGCGGCACTGTCGGCAGTTTGGTCTCCAGCACGACTTGGCTTGTCAGGCGGCAAGTTATGCTGCGCAATCTGGGGCGCGGGTCTTCACGACAACCGTGGTCGTACCGAGCAAGGAGAAGCTGACTCGGAACGCCATGCCAGCGGACAATGGCGCGTCACCAGTTGCAAATAGGTAGTATTATTAGTAGATGCATCGCACCAACTAAGGCCAAGCAGCAACCGGAAGCAGCGGATTTGGGTCTATAGGATGTTGAACCCCTGAAAGGACATCTGATGCAGGAACTGAAAGACGATATCAAGCGAGTGCACGATGAGATTGAGCGCGAGAGCCTGTTTGTCCAGACGGTCACGGCAGAAGTCGGCAAGGTGATCGTCGGTCAGAAATACATGGTGGACCGGTTGCTCGTCGGGTTGCTGGCCAACGGACACATTCTGATTGAGGGTGTGCCGGGCCTTGCCAAGACCTATGCGGTCAAGACCCTGGCGCGGGCCGTTGCCACGAAGTTCCAGCGGATTCAGTTCACGCCCGACCTTCTGCCCGCAGATATCATGGGCACCCAGATATACAATCAGCGGACCGGCGAGTTTACCTCGCGCAAAGGGCCGGTATTCGCAAACTTCGTGCTGGCCGATGAAATCAATCGCGCTCCGCCCAAGGTACAGAGCGCTTTGCTCGAAGCGATGCAGGAACGCCAAGTTACCATCGGCGAAGAGACGTTCAAGCTCGAGGACCCGTTCCTCGTGCTGGCGACCCAGAACCCGATTGAGCAAGAAGGAACCTATCCGCTGCCTGAGGCCCAGACCGATCGATTCCTGCTGAAACTGCGCGTCGGGTATCCATCCAAGGACGAGGAAAGGCTGATTGTCGACCGGATGACCGCGGGAACAGAGCCGGCCGCGTCGCCGGTGGTTGATGCGGCCGCGATTATCCGGGCCCGGGACCTTTGCACGCATATCTACGTCGACGAGAAGCTGAAGGACTACATTCTGAACATCGTGTTTGCCACTCGGTTCCCCAAGGAGCACAACCTGGTTGACCTGGAGCCGCTGGTGCGCTATGGCGCATCGCCGCGCGCGTCCATCTACCTGCTGACCGCTGCTCGGGCCATGGCTTTCCTGCGTCGGCGAGGTTTTGTCATCCCCGAGGACATAAAGGAACTTGCTCCTGATGTACTGCGTCACCGGGTCATCCTGAGCTACGAGGCAGAAGCCGAGGAGCTGACCACGGACGACATCATCCGGCGCGTGCTCGAAGGGGTTGAAGTACCGTAGTGCGGACGAAGTCGGCGACGAGAAGCTAGCGTGCAGAGGGCAGCAGCGCGGGCGGGCGGACCGGACAAGGCCGGGCGCAGCCGCATTCGTCAGGTCGAGATACGGACGCGGCGTCTGGTCAACACGCTCTTCTCCGGGGACTATAAGTCCTCGTTCAAAGGCCGGGGCATCGAGTTCCTCGACGTACGCGAATACTTGCCCGGTGACGACGTGCGGACGATCGACTGGAAAGTGACGGCTCGGTTCGGCCGGCCCTTTGTCAAAAAGTACGCCGAGGAGCGGGAGCTGGTCGTGATCCTGCTCGTGGACGCCTCGGGTTCCGACCGGTTCGGGACAAAGAGGCTGTTCAAGCTGGAACAGGCGGCCCAGGTTGCAGCAACGCTCGCTTTCTCCGCCATCCGCAACAACGACAAGGTCGGGCTGCTCTTCTTCACCGACCGGGTCGAGAAATACGTGCCGGCCCGCAAAGGTCGGATACACGTTCTGCGCCTCATCCGTGACATCCTGTACTTCGCGCCGGAACACCGGGGAACAGACCCGGTTCAGGCGCTTGAGTTCCTGATGCACGTGTTGAAGCGGAGGGCGATTGTCTTCCTGATTTCTGACTTCGTGGGCGACGGCTTCAGGACCGCGGTATTCAAGCGCCCGCTCGCGATTGCCGCGCGCAAACATGACCTGGTGGCAGTGTCGGTGAACGACCCGGCTGAGCAGGAACTGCCGAAGCTGGGACTGGTCGAGGTCGAGGATGCGGAGAGCGGCAAGCTGGCAACGGTCGACACGCTCGACCCGGGCCTGCGGCAGCGCTTCGCCCGGCATCGTGCGACCCGCGAAGGAGAGTTGCAGAAGCTGTTGCGCCAGCTCGGGGTGGACCGAATAGCGGTCTCGACCCACGAGGACTTCACCAAGAAGCTGCACCAGTTCTTCCAGAAGCGAGCAAGACGGTACCGCTAGCAGATGCACAGGTCGCCGTTCGCCATTCGTCCTTCGCCATCGCCGGGACGCCGACGTGCAGTTGTCGTACTGCTCGCCTTCGGGATGGTTTTCGGAGCACTGGCCCGCGCTCAGTCGGCACCGGATTCCGCGACGACGCCTGATACCCTGACGCAAGACACCACGCCGGCGTACCGCATTGTGTCGGGCGGGCCGGTCTCGGTTGCAGCCCGGCTCAAGCCGCGGCGTGGCACGCGTGCCCTGACCGTGGGCGACCCGTTCGAACTCGAGCTGACCGTGAAGTACCATCGAAAGTTGAAGGTCTCGCAGCCGTTCAGCCCGGAGTTCGAGCCTTTCCTGGCCCTGGACAGAAAGAGCGTGACCCGGTATGTCGGGGACACCATCGTTGATGTGCACACCATCAAAGTGGCGCCGTTCAACACCGGCGAGCTCAAGGTCCCGCCGTTTGTCGTGGTCTACCCGTCAGAAGGTGAAGTCCTGGCTGCGGCTTCAGATTCGATTCCGCTCACGGTCAAGAGCGTGCTTCCGGAAAAGATGGAGGATATCAACGATATCAAGCCGCAGGTTCAATTCCCCAACCTGCTGCCGCTCTGGATTGCCCTTGGTCTTGTTGGCGCTCTGCTGCTGGGTTTTGCCGGGTTCAGGCTCTACCGGCGCTATCGGCGCCTTCGGCTCTACGGCACGGCCATGCCCGACCCCTGGGATGAGGCGCTTGCCGCCCTGGACGCGATTCCGGTCTCGGACTGGCTGGAAAGGGAACAGGTGAAGCGCTTCTACTATGCCGTGTCGGAGATACTGAAGCGCTATCTGACCCGACGATTCGAGTTCCCGGCTATTGACCAGACGACGACCGAAATCGCCCGCTCGATGAAGCAGCGCAAGGTCGAGCAGCGCGAAGGGTTTGATGAGTTCTTCCAGCGGGCCGACCTGGTGAAGTACGCCAAGTACATTCCCCCCAGGTCAGATGTGGAAGCCGTGCTCGACACCGCCCGCGAGCTGGTGCGGACGACCAGACCGGCGCCCGAGCCGGCCGGAGCAACTGCTCAGTCATGACGTTTGCCCATCCATGGTTCCTCGTGCTTCTGCTTGTCGTGCCGGTGCTGCTCTGGTGGCAGTTGCGCAAACGGCGGGCAGCCCTGACGTACAGCGACCTGGGATTCCTCAGGGGCGCGCCAAACCGGGGCCGCTACGCGCGAATCGTGGTCAACGGGCTGTACGCGGTCGCGTTCTGTTTCATGGTGCTGGCGCTGGCCCGGCCCCAGCGCGGGCGTCAGTTCCAGGAAGTCGAGACCCGAGGCATTGACATCATGCTCTGCATGGACATCTCCGGCTCGATGCAGGCCGAGGACTTCTCGCCGCGGAATCGGCTGGCGGTCGCCAAGGAACGCGCCAAGGAGTTCGTGGCCAAGCGGAGCGGGGACCGTATCGGGCTGGTGGTGTTTTCGGCCACGAGCCTGACCCAGTGTCCCCTGACGCCGGACCGGAACATTCTGAACAGCCTGATTGACCGCGTAGACTTCGGCATGCTGGAAGACGGAACCGCCATCGGGATGGGCATCGCCAGCGCCGTGGCCCGGCTCAAGGACTCGCGCGCCAAGGACAGGGTTATCGTGCTCCTGACCGATGGTGTCAATAACGCCGGCGACATCGACCCTCTGACCGCGGCGCAGACCGCGGCGAGCTTCGGCATCAAGGTGTACACCATCGGCGTCGGCAGTAAGGGCCCGGTTCCCTATCCGGTCCAGGACCGTTTGTTCGGCCGGCGCTATGTCCAGATTCAGATTGACCTGGACACGGACATTCTGCAGAAGGTCGCCGACATCACCGGAGCCAAGGCTTTCCTTGCTACCGACGCCGCCGGGCTTAGACTGATTTACGACGAGATTGACCGCATGGAGCCGACAACGTTCAAAGTGAAGCAGTACACCGTCTACAACGAACTGGCCGGAACTCCGCTGCTGCTCTCCCTGGTCTTCGTCACGCTCGGGCTGGGACTGGCGAGCACGGTGCTGAGGAGGCTGCCATGATTCCTGCCCGCCACATCGGCTGCCTGCGTCCAGGAACCCCCATCCCGAGATTGACCGCCATGGAAAACCCTGGTCCCGAACAGAGGGCCAGGAGCCCGAAGTGCACCCGTTCCTTCGTGCTCCTCGTGGCTCAATGTCGGGTTCTGGGGAGGATACAGGAGGCGGGCCGATGATCAAGTGGGCTGAGCCGACCTATCTCTGGTTCCTGCTTGCTCTTCCGGTAGGACTGGTGCTCGTCTTCGTGGCCGGGCGGCGCCGGCGTCGGATGCTCGCCCGCGCCGTTGACCCGGAGCTGGTTGACCGCCTGACATCGTCGTTCTCGCCGGCCTGGGCCAGCGTCAAGTCCCTGCTGCTGCTGGCCTCGTTCGCCTTCCTGCTCCTGGCTGCGGCCCGACCCAAGTGGGGTGAGAAGCTCCAGCTTTACCGGGGTCGGGGTATTGACGTCGTTATCGCACTCGATGCCTCCAAGTCGATGTTCGCCGAGGACGTGAAACCGAGCCGCATGGAACGGGCCAAGGCCGAACTGGCCTCCCTGATTGACGGTCTGACCGGCAACAACGTGGGGATTGTCGCCTTTGCCGGCGATGCCTATGTGATGTGCCCCCTGACCACGGACGCGGGCGCGGCCCGGATGTTCCTCGACATCATCAGTCCGAACGCGATGCCGGTTCCCGGCACGGACTTCGGCCGTGCGATTGACGTGGCGATGAGTCTGTTCAACCCCAAAGAGATGAGCCACAAGGCGCTCGTGTTTGTTACCGACGGCGAGGACCTGGGGAAGAACACGCCTCCGGCGATTCGCCGGGCAGTTGAGAACCACGTCCAAGTCTACCCGGTTGCGTTCGCCACGGCCCAGGGTGCGCCGATTCCCGAGTATGACGAGCAGGGAAGACTGATGTCCTACAAGAAGGACAAGGACGGCCAGGTTGTGATGTCGCGAATGGACGAACGCGAGCTGATTGTCATGGCCCAGGCCACCGGTGGCCGGTTCTTCCGGGTCGAGGGTTTCACCGGTGAGCGGCTGCTGGCCGAGCTGGAAACGATGCGCAAGAAGGAAATCGGGGGCGGGGCATACACCGACTATGTGGAGCGGTACCAGCTTTTCCTGGCGGTCGCCATGGTCCTGCTTATCGCCGGGCTGGCGCTGAGCAACCGACGAGGAGCGTGGTACGTGCTGAGGCCAAAGCAGAAGCCGGCTGGCAGTACGCAGCGGGCCGGAGTCCAGTCAGCAGGAGTCGTCATTCTGCTGTCCATGTTCTGCTTCTGGGGCTCGGCGGTCGGTGCCGACGTCGGCAGTCTGATGCGCCGGGGCAACGGGCTCTTCGCGCGGGGCAAGTACGAGTTGGCTCTGTCCAACTACCAGATGGCCGAGGTACTGGAGCCGGATGCGTCCGCGATCAGATTCAACAGCGGCAACGCGCTCTTCCGGCTGGGACGGTACGATGAGGCCGTGCGTGAGCTGGAGCTGGCGACCATCGACAAGAAGCCGGTGCGCCGGGCCGCGGCGATGTACAACATCGGCAACGTCGCGTTCAAGTCCGGCCAACTGGACGCAGCAATCAAGGCTTACACCATGGCGCTGGTCAACAATCCCCAGGACATGCAGGCAAAACAGAACCTTGAGTTTTGTCTAAAGAAGAAAGCAGAGCAGCAAGACAGCACTGGCCAGCAGCAGAATCAACAGCAACATCAGCAGCAACAGCAACAACAGCAGATGCAGCAGCCCCGGCCGGAGATGTCACAGGACCAGGCTGAGCGCGTGCTTCAGGCGGTTGAGGACAAAGAGAAAGAGCAGCAGAAGAAACAGCAGCAGGCCGGAGGACGAAGAAAGGTCGAGCAGGACTGGTAGTTTGAGGACAATGACAGAGCACCAGGTCCCGAGTCTCAAGACTCAGTTGCCCGGCCTCTGTGTTCTCGGTCTGTTGGCGGCGAACCTCGCCGCCGCTGAGTTGAACTTCAGTGCGAGCGTTGACCGGACCACGGTCGGGCTGGGCGAGCAGGTGCAGCTCACGGTCACGGTGTCGGGGACGAACATCGGCGGCGTGCCCAGGCCCCGGTTGCCCGCCCTGGCCGACTTCGACAACCTGGGCAGCACCTCGTCCCAGTCCACCAACATATCGTTTGTCAACGGCCGAATGACCCAGGAGCAGACCATCAGCTTCATCTACTTCCTGGCTCCGAGGAAGACCGGCGACCTGACCATCGGGCCGTGCAAGCTCGATTTCAAGGGAACAACCTATCAGACCCAGCCTGTCGGTATCACGGTGACCAAAGAGAGTCAGGCTCCGCCGCCACGGCCCCAGCCTCAGGTCCGGCCTTCGCCTTTTGACTGGGACCCTTTTGCCCGGCCCCAGCCACGAGGCGGCACACCGCGCGGTGCGAGTCACCTGGTGGCCGGGGCAGACCGTACCTCGGTCTTCCAGGGTGAACAGGTGACGGTCACGTTCACATTCTACACCCAGGCCCAGGTGACCAACCTGAACCTGAAGGAGATGCCCGGTTTCACCGGATTCTGGGTCGAGAGGCTCTTTGATGCGAAAGAGCTCAACTACCGCAAGGCGACCTTGAACGGTCAGCAGTACAACGCGGCCACGCTCAAGCGGGTTGCTTTGTTCCCGACCCAGTCCGGCGAGCTGAAGGTCAGCAGGATGACGGTTGCCGGCGAGAGAATCGTCGGCGGGGGATTCTTCTTTGACAGCGCCGAGCCGTTTGAGGTGTCGTCCGAGCCGCTTGCCGTGCAGGTCAAACCCCTGCCCGAGGAAGGTCGGCCGGCAGATTTCAGCGGCGGCGTGGGAGAGTTCAAGCTCAGCGCATCGCTGAGCAAAGACAGTTCGCTCGGCGGCGAGCCGCTCACCCTGCTCGTCAAGGTCTCGGGCACGGGCAACATCGGGCTGGTCGGCGAGCCGAAGCTGGCGCCGATTTCGGGCGTCAAGATGCTCTCTCCCGAGTCAAAGCAGACGACGAGCACTTCGGACGGCAGGGTCAGCGGTACGCGCTCGTTCAGCTACCCGCTCATCCCCACCGCCGACGGCAGGTACGTCATCCCCGGCATCTCGATGAGCTTCTTCAACCCCAGGAGTGCCAGCTACTACACCCTCTCGACATCGTCGCTCGAGTTCTTCGCCACCGGGGCGACCGGCAATGTCCCGCTGAGCGAGACCGAGCGCGGGGTGCGCACTCTGGGCAGGGATATCGCCCATATCAAGGCGGCCGCCTCTCCGTTTGTACCTGGCAGTAGTTGGTGGCTCTGGCTTTTCTACCCGCTCGGCATTATGGTGCTGCTGGCCGGCATCGTCGTCGGCCGTCATCAGCGGCGCCTGGAACAGGACCGCGGATACGCGCGGCGAACCCGTTCCAGCCGACTCGTACGCCGACGTCTGGCCGAAGCCGAGGCGTGCCTGAAAAAAGGCCGGACGGCGGATTTCCACGCGGCACTGCAGCGGGCAGTAATCGGCTATGCCGGAGACCGCTTCAACATCGAGGCGACCGGCATGACCAGCGACGAAATCAGGACCGAGCTCGCCCGGCGCGGCGTGGCCGCGGAAACGGTCAGCCAACTGCTTGACCTGGCAGCCCGCTGCGATGCGGCTCGATTCTCGCCCGGCATGAGTGACTGTGCACCGGCCGAGGTCCTGGCCCAGGCCCGCCGCGTACTGGAGAGTCTGTGATTGTCCTGCTGCTCGTCATTGCTGCCGGTCCGCTGGACCTGTTCAGTCAGGGCAACGCAGCATATGAAGCAGGCCAGTATGAGCAGGCCGTGAGGCTGTACGACTCGGCGCTGGCCGTGGGTCAAAGTGCCAGCCTCTACTACAACCGGGGCAACGCGCAGTTCAAGCAGGGTCGGGTCGGCCGGGCCATCGCTGACTACACCCGGGCCTACGTCATCGCACCCCAGGACCGCGACGTACGGCATAACCTGGCATTTGCCCGTGCGTATCGTCCGGACAAGACCCTGGTTGTCGAGAACCCGCTGGTCAGGGTGCTGACTACCCTGCTGCGGCAGGTGAACCTCTGGACCGCCCGGCTTCTCGCTGGGCTACTCTTCCTCGCCGCGACGGTCGTGCTTGCGCTCTTCTTCGTACGCAGAGACCGGTTCCTCGCGTGGCTTGCCCTTGGCCTGGGCGTGCTCCTCCTCTACAGCGTCGGAGCCTGGCTGAGCTGGAACAGCGAAGTGAACCCGGCCCGGGCGGTCGTGGTCGCGCCGGAACTAACCCTGCGCAGCGGCCCAGGACCCGAGTACAAAGAGATTGCTGTTGTCCATGACGGGCTTGAGGCGCTCATCCGCGAGCGCCGACCCGGCTACGTTCTCGTGCAGATTCCGGGCGGTCTGGGCGGCTGGGCCGACACCGCCTCAATCGAGCAGCTCGTGCAGGCCCGTCCTGCCCGTCCGCGCCAGGTCGGTCACAGACCCGACTGAAGGCCGTCCTCTACAGGTCGTTGGGGACGGCAGCCATCCTGGCTGCCACCGTCAAGTCTACGGGTTCGGTTCCAGCGCCGCGCGTTCGCCTACAGTAGTCGGCTCACGGTCTGCGACTTCGACGGTGGCCAGTCGCGGGCAATGTGGTCGTCGGCAGGGGCGCGGACTCGGGTTGTTTGCCGGTCTTGACCGGCAGGCGCTTCAGGCGGCGCATGACGCGGCCGGCCTGTTTGGGGTTGGCGCCGAGCCACATCTTCACATCCTCGTCGTCAAGTATGATTCTGGCGACGTGCGCATCGGCCTCTACTGCCCGGCTGAACTCCTCCAGCGCGGGGTCAATCAGGCCCTGGTTCAACCGCACAAGCCCGGTCAGCAGCCGGGCCGCACTCCTCGTCCTGGGTCCGAGCTCCGACAGCGCCTCAAGCTGGGCGGCGTCTTCAAGCACATCGTCCAGTCGGCCGAGCCGCAGATTGGCTGCGGCCCGGTTGTGGCGGACCCGGAACCGGAGCCGAGGGTCAACGTCGTCCCGCTTCTGCGTGGCCTCAAGCCAGCGTGAGTAGGCGGCAACGGCCGCGGTCCAGTCGCGCAGGTCAAAGGCGTCGTCGCCGGCCCGCAGACTGTCAAGGGCCTGGATGAGCTCCAAGGTCTTGTCGGCCCGAGCCAGGCAGGCCTCAGCCTGACCGCGCACCGTGGCAACCGATTTCAGCCCTTCGGCGACCTCGCCGGCATGGGTGTCAAGGCTGGCGAGTTCCCGCCGGAGCTTGTCCGACTTTGCGTCCAGCTCGTCGAGGCGCTGCCGGGCCACCACGAGGTCGTTGTCGAGCCGGCTGATGTCGGCTTCGGTCGGGCCGACATGGGGTCCGTTACGCAGCGCCGCGATTTCGGCCCGGGCTCCGGTCACCGACTGCTCGGTTTCGGTCACCTTGCGTTTGACCCGCAACAGCTCGTCGCTCAGGTCATTGAAGCGCTTGTCCCAAACCGCGCGGACATTCTCAATTTCCGACAGACGCGAGCCGTAGACCCAGATGCGCCAGGCCGCCAGCAGCCCGGCCAGGATGAGCACGACGATGACGACGACGAACCACCGGGAGAGATTCCGGTTGGTCAGGTCCAGAGCTCTGAGTGCCGCATCGTAGCCGGGAAACTCGGTCGGCTGGGCGCTGGCTGCGGCGACCAGTGTCAATAGTGTTAGTATCGCAAGGGTAGTCTTTTGCACGTTGCCTCTTTTCGGACGTGCCATTATTGCCTGATTCGGGCCGGAGTCAAGAAAGACCCCACCCGAACCGAGCCGGGTGGGGCAGAATCATGCGTCTGGCCTCAGCGTTCGATTACCGTCTTGGTCACGCAGCCGGACCAGTGCACGAGATACACGCCCGGGGCAAGATGACGCACGTCGTTTGCGCCGGGGTGCAGCTCCATCACCCGGCGACCGAGGGCGTCGAGCAACTCGCCGCTCGCCGTTCGCCCTTCGCCCTCCGCCATCGGCAGCACGCCGCGCACGAGCGTTGCTGCCGTCCTGGGGCCTGCGGGCCGCCGGTTGGCTCCCTGTTCGACCCCGACGAACGGCGCACCGCGGAACAGCTCGACCAGGCCATCGAACCCGCTGATGAGGAAGTCGGGCAAACTGTCGTTGTTCCAGTCCCCGAACCCGCAGCGGGAGCCGTACGGCGAGCCGGACGGACGAATCGAAGTGCCAACAGTGGTTGTGAGGGTCTCCTCTGCCGCCAGCACCGGGTTGGCGTTGGTGCCGATGTTGCGGAAGAAGCAGACGTAGCCGTCATTGGCGCCGCAGATGAGGTCATGAACGCCGTCCTGGTCCAGGTCAAAGACATACGGGTTGACGCGGTACTTGTTGATTACTTGGCCGCCGGCTTCGACCTCAACGTAGTCCTGGAACATCGGCCAGGTATCGCTTGTCCGGTTCGGGTAGAACCGGACAGTGCCGGCTTCGGTGCCGAGCAGCAGGTCTTTTATTCCGTCGCCGTTCCAGTCCACGACCGTGGGCTGGCTGTTGCTGCCGACGTCAAGGACGGTCGAATCCATCAGCTTGCATTGGTAGTATGCGGTAAGTTCGTCGCCGTCACGGATGAAGACGTTGAAGTACCCCTCGCGGTCCCCCGAGACGATGTCCCACTCACCGTCGGAGTTCCAGTCCACAACCTGTGGACTCGACCCGACGCATCAGCCTGAAGGCAGAGTTATCTGCGAACCGCTGGCGTAGAGATACTCGAACCCGTTGAACACCGGTGCCGAGTCCGGCCCGCGGTTGGGGTAGAATCGAATGTAGCCGCCGGTGAACTGGCCGCAGACCAGGTCCTTGGCCCCGTCCAGGTTCCAGTCGAACATCACCGGTGCACCGTACCAGGTGACGTCAATCGGCACACCGGCATCACGGATTGTATCCGGGCCGGTGAACCGCGGCGTCTCGGCCGAGAGCGGCAGGGCCGCGAGGAACGCGACAAGCACACAGAAGCGCATACGGTCTCCTTTCGTTCGCGCTGGTTTGGATACTCTAACCCGCAAGGCCGCCGGGTGTCAAGGTTTGCCGACTACCACCTTGACGACCCCGGGCCGGTGGCCCGAGGCAGGCGATGCCCGCAGACGTACGAAGAAGACCCCGGGCGCAAGATGACGCACGTCGTTCGGGCCGGGGTGCAGCTCCATTACCCTGCGACCGAGGGCGTCGAGCAGCACCGCGCGCCCCCTCACCCCTGACCCCTTTCCCACTGGGAGAGGGAAGGGTGAGGGCGACAGGTACAGCACGCCGCGGACGAGGGTTGCTGCCGGCCCAGGGCCTGGGGCTTGCCACGGCAAGCCTTCAGCGACAGACCCAAGGCTGTCCCGCAGGACCGAGACCGAGCCGTCGATGGGGTTTAGTACGTAGGTTCGGTTCCGGGCCGGGTCCCAGGCGATGGCGCGCGGGCCCGCGCCGACCGTAATGGTGCGGACGACCGTATCCAGCGTGCCGTGGATGATGCTCACCGTACCCGAGGCAGAGTCTACGCAGTAGACCAGGTTGTTCTCCGCGTTGTAGAGGAGTGCAACGGGCCGCTGGCCGACCGGAATGGTGTCGAGAACCGAATCGCCAACAGCATCAATCACGACCACGGTGTTGCGGGTGCGGCTGGCGCAGTAGACCTTGCCGCGCTGGGAGTTGAAACACAGGGCCCTCGGATAGTCGCAGGTTCGTAGTGTCCTGACGACGGTATCGGCCGCTCCGTCAATCACGGTCACGTTGTCGCCGCTCCGGTTCGCACAGTAGACCCGGTTGCGCACGGAGTCGCAGCAGAGCCGCCAGGCATAGTTGTCGGTCTCGAGCGTGGTAATCACCTGATTGGTGCCGGCGTCAATCACGGTCACGTCATCGCCGGAGTAGTTTGCCACATAGACCTTGTCTGCTGTCGGGTTGTAGAGGATGTCGGCCGGACCGTTGCCTGCGGCGACCGTCGCCACTACTTCGTTGGTCGTCCCGTCAATCACCGTGACGTTGTCGCCGGTCCGGTTCGCGCAGTAGACCCGGTTCCGACCCGGGCTGCAGCACAGCGCGTCCGGACGAGCACCGGTTCCGACCGTGGCCACGACCTGATTGGTGACACCGTCAATCACGGTGACGCTGTTGCCCGAGTAGTTGGCCCAGTAGACCTTGTTTGCGGTCGGGTTGTAGCACGAGGCGCGCGGCGAACTGCCGGTCGGGACATCGGCCAGCAGTCTGCCGGTCGCGGCATCGAGCACGTAGACCCGGTCGTTCTCCCGGTCCGAGCCGTAGAGCTTGTTCTCGGACGGATTAAGGCAGAGGCCGAACGCCGACCACGAAACCGGGACGGTCGCAACCACCTCGCGGGTCGGGCAGTGAATCACGGCGACGGCGTTATCGTCCGCGTCGGCAACAAAGACCCGGAGACCGGACGGCAAACCACACAAGGCCGATGGTTCAAGTCCGGCCGGCAGCCGCGCGAGCACCTGATGAGTAGTGGCGTCAACCACCGCCACCCCCTCCTCCGGCACCGCGCAGTAGACCGCGTTGTCCGCGTGGTTGTACCACAGTGCGGGGGCGGAGGGGACGTCGTCCAGGACCGAGAGGACCTCGTGGCTCGTTCCGTCAATGATGAAAAGCGCCTGCTCGGTCGCACAGAAGAGTTTGTTGTCCCGCGGAGCGTAGCAGAGCGCCCGGGCGTCGTCGTCCACCGTAATCGTGCCGATGACACGATTGGTTGTACCGTCGAGCACGGTGAGGTCTCCGGCGCCGGCATTGGCGCAGTAGACCCGGTCGTCATGCGGGTTGGCGCAGAGAGCGACCGGTTCGGCTCCGGTCGGGGCGGTGACGAGGACCTGACTGGTCGCACCGTCAATCACGCTCACAGAGCCTGCGTCCGAGTTCGCGCAGTAAACCTTGTTCTGCTCCGGGTAGTAGAGCAGCGCGGTCGGGCGGTCACGGACCGTGACCACGGCGATGGCGGTATCCCCGGCGCAGTCAATCACGGTTACGGTCCCGCCGACTGAGTTCGCGCAGTAGACCCGGTCATTCCGGCCGTTGTAGCAGAGTGCGGCCGGTTCGGAGTCGGTGGCCACGGTGGCGAGCGGTGCGTGGGTCGCACCGTCCACGACCAGCACGTCGTTGCGGGTCTTGCGGGCGATGTAGACCTTGTTGCCCGCGGCGTGACAGAGAACTGCCTCGACGTCCGATTGAACCGACACGCCCATGATTCTCTCGTGAGTCGTGCCGTCCAGCACGGCCATGCGTGCGCACGAACCGCCGACGTAGAGCCGATCCTCGACTGCGCTGTAGGCGAGGCAGCGCGGGCCGAAGGTCGCGCCGAGTGTGTCCGAAAACGAGAAGGTTGTCTCAAGCCACTGGCCGCGGACATAAGTCAGCAGACAGCAAGCGGCAGTCAAGGCATAGAGAAGTCGCACCTGCACTCCCTACCTGGTCAGTACGACCTTCCGACTCGACCCCTGGGCTCCTCTGGCGCCTGGCCCGTGCCCGCAGGTGAAGTACACGCCCGGCGCCAAGTGACGCACGTCGTTCGCGCCGGGGTGGAGTGTCATCACCCGGCGACCGGCGATATCGAGCAGTACCGCGCGCCCCCTCACCCCTGACCCCTCTTCCACTGGGAGAGGGAAGGGTGAGGGCGACAGGTACAGCACCCCGCGCACGACTGTCGGCTGCGGCCTCGTGCCCGGAGCCTGGTGCCTGAAGTCGTCTCGGGTTCCCACTGTCCCGCTGTCGCGCAGCACCCAGATGCGGCTTCCGTAAGGGTCGGCAACGTACATCCGTCCCTGGAAAGGATTCCAAGCGATGCCCGCGGCCTCGTCCGGCAGCTCGTATGTCTGGATGACGCTGTCGTGCGTACAGTCAACAACCGTGACGATTCCATCGTAGGCGCTGAGGCAGTAGAGCTTGTTGTTGGTGATGTCGAGCTCCATCTGTCTGACATCCTCGGCGCCCAGCTCCACGTACCTCAGCACGGAGTCTCCGCCCGCGTCGAGAACTGCCAGCTCCTCTTCTTCCCAACTGGCGCAGTAGACTCTGTTGTTCACCGGATAGAAGCACAGCGCCGAG
>CAZQFS010000023.1:0-30121 GCA_964592755.1 uncultured bacterium
CGGTCAGCAGTTTGCCGGCCTGACCCTGGTAACGATGTCCTGGCCCACCGACCGCTGCCGCTTGACACATCCGGCATCGCGCCGAGAATACTACCTGTGAAACTGATCATGCCGGCCGTAGCTACGTTTCTCGTGGCAGGGTGCTGCGGCTATTCGACGCGTTCGCTCCTGCCTTCGTACCTGCGCACAGTCGCAGTGCCCCCGGTTGAGAACACGACCGCCCAGCCTGGGCTCGGAGAGGACCTGACTGAGGCGTTGATTGCCGCCTTCAACGCCGACCGGAACCTGCATGTGACGAACATCGAGGCGGCCAATCTAATCGTCACGGCAAAGGTCGAAACCTACTCCCGCTCGGCCGCGTCCTACACCGGTAGCCAGGAGGTCAGCGCCTACGAGCTGGTCGTGGGTGCGCGAGTGGAGGCTCACGACCAGGTGCGCGACGAGGACTTCTACTCTGGCAGCGTCTCAGCCCGCATCACCTACAATCCTGGTGTCAGGACTGAGGAACAGGCGGCCCGCGATGCCGCGGCCAGGCTGGCTCAGGAGATTGTCCGCCGGGTACTGACCGCGTGGTAGTTGACCTGTTCGTCGAGCGCCTGGTCCAGGGTGGTGACGGCCTGGCTCAGCTCGATGGACTGAAGGTATTCGTGCCGTACTCCGCGCCCCAGGAGCAGGTGCGGGCACGAATCGCCCGACGCGCGGCGGACTACGCCGTCGCTGAGATTGTCGAAGTGGTCGAGCCATCCCCGCTGCGCGTTGCGCCTGCTTGTCCGTACTATGGTCGCTGCGGCGGCTGCCAGTTGCAGCATATCAGCCACCAGGGCCAACGGGTTGCAAAGAAGGCCCTGGTGAATGAGACGCTGCAGCGACTGGGCAGGGTGTTCGTCCCGGTCGCCAACATCACCGGGCCGGCAACAGCTTGGCACTACCGCAACAAGACTCAGTACCCGGCAAGGCAAGAGGGGAGACCAGGGGGAGCCGGTCTGCGTCTGGGTTTCTTCCGGCGCAACTCCCACCAACTGGTCGATGCGGAGGAGTGTCTGCTCCACCCGCCGGAGTTCGACAGCATCAGGCGGGCTGTTATCGACGCTGCCCGGACAGGCGGCGAAGACGGCTACAGCGAGGCGGCGCACTCCGGCAACATCCGGCACGTCGTTCTGCGTCAGGCTTCTGTGCGAGGCGGAGTCGTCGTGACCGTGGTGACGCGTATGCCAGGCCTGAAGAAGGATTTCGTTGCCGCGCTGGCCGACACCGCGGGCATTGCCGGCATCATCCAGAGCGTGAGTCCGCATCGCACCAACCGCATCCTGGGGAGCCGTCTCCGTTTGCTGTGCGGTTCGGGCACGACCTGTCAGACCGTGCTGGGCAGAGAGCTGCGTGCTTCAGCGGCATCATTCCTTCAGGTCAACACGGTGCAGGCAGAGGAGCTCTGCCGCAAGGTACTCAAGCACGCCGCGCCATGCGGCACCGAGAAGGTCCTCGACCTATACAGCGGGGTGGGGATGCTATCGTTTGTCCTGGCCGATTTCGTCGCCCACGTGACCGGGGTCGAGATCGATGCCGACGCGGTCGGTGACGCGAAGGCCAATGCCCTCAGGCTTGGGACAGCAAATGTCGAGTTCCGGTGCGGGGACGTAGAACACGTGCTGGCCGGCTTCGAGCGCGCCGACGTCGTGCTTCTCGACCCACCGCGCCGCGGCTGTCCGCCCTCGACCCTGGGCGGCATTGTCCGGCTGAAGCCCCGGCGCATCGTCTACGTCTCGTGTAATCCGGCGACTCTGGCCAGGGATCTGAATGTCCTCGAGCAACTCGGCTACGAGACCCAGGCGGTAGAGCCGGTTGACATGTTTCCCCAGACCGCGCACGTAGAGGTTGTTGCGCAACTGAGCCCGGCCAACCGCTGAGATGCGCGTCAGAGGACGGCTGATTGTCGATGCGCTCGCCCCTGCCGCACCGGGTTCTTTCGTCGCAGAGGGCGGTCGTATCAAAGAACTCGACTGCAATCCACTTGCCTCGCCCCACAGTGCGAAGCCTGACAGAAGCCGGCCCGCTTCGGCCGGCTGCATCGTCTCCGGCTTCATCGACGCGCATCTGCATCCGTTGGAGGTCGGACTCGAACTGCTGCAAGTCAACCTGACCGGCACCCGGACCATTGCCGAGGTACTGGAGCGGATCAGTCAGCGCCGAGTCGAGGCGACCGAGTGGGGCATGCTGCTCGCATTCAACCTCGAGCCCGACAACCTCCTCGAGGGCTGTTATCCCTGCCGCCGCGAACTGGACCGAGTTGTCGCCGACGTGCCGGTACTGGTGTATCGCGTTGACGGTCACTCCGCAGTAGTCAATACCGTGGGTCTTGACCTGCTCTTGCGGGACCGTGCTCCATTTCGCCTGGCTGCTGGCGTCGAGCTTGACCGACATGGCGAGCCGACCGGTGTGTTGCGCGGCGCTGCCTACGAGCAGGCGTCGCGCTGGTTCAAGCGCCGACTTCCTCAAGAGATGGTCGATGAAGCCCTGCTGTGCTGCGGTCAAGACGCTGTCCGCCAGGGAGTCACGACCATCGCTGCGCTTATTGGTACTGAGGAGACTACCACCGACGAGTTCCGGGTGATGCTCGACACGCTCGGCCGTGGGCTGCCGGCTGCGGTGCCGTTTGTCCAATCCTGGAACCACGAGCATGCACTGGCGTTCGGCCTCAAGCGCATTGGCGGCTGCCTGCTCATAGACGGTTCATTCGGGTCACACACTGCCGCCCTCAGTCAGGACTACGCGGATGCTCCGGGAACCGCGGGCACAGCCTTTGTCCCGGATGAGAAGCTGGTTCACTTCCTGCGTCGCAGCGAGGAACTTGGGCTTCAGACTTCAGTACACGCCATCGGCGATAGGGCAGTAGAACAGGTTGTGCGTTGCCATGAGTCTGTCGGCGGTTCCTCTCTGCGTCATCGCATCGAGCACGCCGAGTTGCTCAACCCGGGGCTTGTCAGGCGCATTGCCCGGCTTGGGTTGGTCCTCGGAGTTCAACCGGCGTTCGAAGCCGTCTGGGGTGGCCCTGACAGAATGTACTCTTGCCGGCTCGGGACCCGGTGGCGGATGACCAACCCGTTCCGCGACCTGCTGGCAGCCGGAGTCATCCTTGCCGGCGGCTCGGACGCCCCAATCACCCCTGTTGCGCCGCTGCTCGGCATCAAAGCCGCAATCGAGCATCCGAACACAGAGCAGCGCGTGACCCCGGAGCAGGCTCTAGCCATGTTTACTCAGGATGCGGCCTTGTCTTTGGGGCTTGAGGACGAGACCGGCCGTCTGGCGCCCGGACTCCGTGCCGACTTCGCGGTTCTGACCGATGACCCCAGAACAGGATCCGACTGCCGTGTCGCGGCCGCCTTCCGGGCTGGCCGGTGCGTGCTTGAGGACCACGCGCTGCTCGGTTCGCT
Source organism: uncultured bacterium (assembly GCA_964592755.1). Taxonomy (GTDB): domain Bacteria; phylum Hydrothermota; class Tepidihabitantia; order Tepidihabitantales; family Tepidihabitantaceae; genus CAZQFS01. Next base: position 3,429 of record CAZQFS010000023.1, read on the forward strand.
CGACTGCTCGATAGAGCCGTGAAGAACCAGGAACTGTCTCAGATGTTCGGTCGTATTGCCGATGCGCTCGAGATAAGGGGCGAAACCGGGTTCCGGGTCATCGCCTATCGCCGAGCCGCCCGCATCCTTGCCGGCCTGGCCGACGATGTTGGCATACTCGATGCACAGAACCTGCTTGAGCAAATTCCTGGTATCGGCCCAGGCATCGCCGGGAAGATCAGGGAGTTCCTTGCCACTGGCCGGATGAAGAAGTACGACGAGGCAATCGCCGGCCTTCCTTCAGGGCTGTTCGACCTGCTTGGTCTTCAGGGCATCGGACCGAAGACCGTCAGACTGCTGTATGAGCAGCTCGGGGTCACCGACCGGCGAAAGCTCCAGACCGCGGCGGAGAATGGCCGGGTCGCGGCGCTGCCCGGCGTGGGCGCGAAGCGAGCGGCCAGTCTCCTCCGCGCGCTGGCGACCGGTCAGGCAGCAGGGGAACGGATGTACCTTGACGAGGCGTTCGAGCTGGTTGATTCGGTCGTGCAGCACCTGGCGCAGGGCCCAGTTGTAAGCCAGGTCTCATATGGCGGCTCCCTGCGTCGGGGTTGCGAGACCGTCGGCGACGTCGACGTACTCGCGACCGGTCCGAAGCCGGAGCGGGTTGTCGCGCGCTTTCTTGCCCATCCCGGGGTTCGTCAGGTACTTGGCGCGGGCCGGACAAAGGCGGCGGCGATATTCGGAGTCCGGGGCCGGGACCGTCAGGTGGACCTGCGTGTAGTCAAGGGTACGTCCTACGGCGCAGCGCTCCAGTACTTCACTGGTTCCAAAGACCATAACATCGCCCTGCGTGCACTGGCGCAGAAGCGCGGGTTCAAGCTTACCGAATATGGCGTGTTCAGGGGCAGCCGCCGCGTTGCCGGCCGCACCGAAACCGAGGTCTATCGAGCGCTGGACCTTCCCTACATCGAGCCGGAACTCCGTGAGAACCGAGGTGAACTTGAGGCAGCGGTCCGAGGCAGACTGCCTGATCTGGTCACCGCGGCCGACATCAAGTCAGACCTGCACATTCATACCACACTGTCCGACGGAGCGGCCACGTTTGAAGAGATAGTCGCGGCGGCCCGGAAACGCGGCTACACCCACATCGCCTTTGCCGACCATTCGGTTTCAGCTCACTATGCCGGTGGTCTCACGCAGGAACAACTGCTTCGCCACTGCGATGCGGTTGACGAGTTCAACCGACGTTCGACAGGATTCAAGGTCCTCAAGTCCTGCGAAGTGGACATCACCCTCGACGGTCGGCTTGACTATCCTGATGCGGTACTCAAACGGCTCGACCTGGTCATCGTCTCGATACACCAGGGATTTGGCAAGAATGCAACCGAGCGTGCCTGCTCTGCGCTCTCACACCCGCTGGTCCATTGTCTGGCCCACCCTTCTGGTCGGCTTATCGGCCAACGTCCGGGTTACGATATTGACCTCGAACGGGTAGTAGAAGTTGCGGCGGAGCATCGCAAGATACTGGAGGTCAACTCGTTCTACGCACGCCTGGACCTGTCAGACGTCTGGGCTTACAAGGCAAAGCAAGCCGGTGTCAAGTTAGCCATCAATACCGATGCCCATGCTCTGCCCGACCTGGATTGGATGCGCTTCGGTCTGCTCACGGCACGCCGTGCCTGGCTTGAGAAAGAGGACGTTGTGAACGCGTTAGGCTTCGGTCAGCTTCTCAAGCTTCTCGATTCCATCCGTCCGTAGGCTCGCGCGCCGGATGCGGCTTCGCGCTCGCCGCAACGTGTTCACGAAACGCATCCTGGAGGCGGCGCGTAGTCGGGCCCGGCCTGCCGTTGCCGACCGGATGTTGATTGAGTCGCACCACGGGTACGACCTCACCGGTGGTGCACGTGAGAAAAAGCTCATCCAGTCCGGCGAGTTCAGACTCGCGCAGGGGGGATAGGTCCACGGTGATGCCCAGCTCTGAACAGAGACCGAGCACGACCGACCGCGTGATACCGGCAAGAATCCTGGTGTCAGCCGGACGGGTTACAATCACGTTGCCCCTGACGCCGAACACACTGGTGTGCGTGCCTTCGGTAACTTGTCCGTCCCGGACGAACACCGCTTCGTCTGCATCCTGGTCTCTGGCCGCGAGCCGAGCCAGTACGTTCGGCAGCAGGCCGATGGCTTTGATGTCACACCTGGCCCACCGCGTATCCGGCGCAGTTATAACCGATACGCCGACCTCCCGGGCACGCGCGTCCGATTCAATCGGGGTTGCCGTAACGCAGACCATCGGTACGAGAGGCCGGCTCGGCAACGCACTGAACCGGGCAAGGGTGCCGCGTGTCACCTGGATGTGCAAGACCGCGTCGCAGTCGGACAGGTAGTTACGGTGGAGCAGCTCAAGGCCGACCGACCTCAGATGCTCCACTTGGTCCACGCTGATGCGCACCGCGTCCAGGCTGTGCTGAAGTCGGGCAAGATGCGCCTCCACGTGGAAGAGACGACCGGAGTAGCTCCGAATCGCATCGTATACTCCATCGCCGAGCAGGAAGCCGCGGTCATCGAGCGGGATGGCCGCTTGACCTCGCTCCAGAACAGCTCCCGCGGGCAGGGTTTCGGTCTGGAGATAGACGAACTGTGTCCGCGTTCGCCGCATGTACGACTATGTTATGCCCTGCACAACGCAAGTCAACCCTGCCGCTTATCTTGACAGAAGGGCGGATTCGGGTAGAAGTATAGTCGTCGTGCCCCATCTTCCTGAAAGGAGTCTCCATGCGCTGTGAAGTCGACCGAACCATCTTCACTGAGATGCTTGTTGGCGTGGTCAACGCACTGCCGAGTAAGTCCGCCTACCCGGTCCTGCAGAACCTGATTGTTGAAGTCGCGGCGGGCAAGCTGGCAATATCAGGCACCGACCTTGATACCTATGTCCGCCGGACGTTCACGCTCGATGGGCCGGCCGAGGAAGGACGGGTGATGGTGCCAGGCAGGAAGCTGGCGGAAATCGTCCGCGAGACGACGGCTCCTACGCTCGCGTTTGCCAGCAGGGACCTGGCTTTGCATCTGAAGGCGGGCAACGCCCGGTCGGTGTTCAACGGCCTCGACCCGGCTGAATTCCCCGAGGTTCCGTCCGTGCCGGAGGGCGTCGTGCTGGAGTTCCCGCTTGCGGGACTCATGGAGCTCTTCGATGCCGCGTCGTTTGCCGCCTCTCGGGATGAGAGTCGCCTGGTCATGACCGGCGTCAACTGGGAGGTGAGCAAAACGGAGACGCGCATGGTTGCGACCGACGGACACCGGCTCGCGATGGTCACGAGGAAGGGCAAGCACGCAGGCAAAGTCAAGGTGATTGTCGCGACCAAAGTCTTCGGTCTGTTTCCGCGCGGCGAGGAGAAGGTGACCGTGCATGTAGACCCGTCGAGGGTCGGCTTCGTATTCCAGAACACAACGATCGTCACCCGTGTCATCGAGGGCCCATACCCGGACTATGAGCGCGTCATCCCGAAGGACTATCCGTCCCGGGCGACGATTGACCGCGAGATGTTTTCGGCTGCCCTGCGTCGTGCCCAGGTTTTCGCCCATCCGGTTGGCCGGCTCGCCGCCTTCTGCTTCAGCAAGGAAGGGCTTCGGCTTGAGGCCCAGTCACCTGAGCTCGGCAGCAGCGAAGAAGAAGTCGAATGCGACTACGACGGTGAGGCCGTCCGCATCGGATTCAACGTCGGTTTCGTGCTTGAGATTCTGCGTCACATTTCCGGGGAGAAGGTCGTGGTTGAGGTATCGAATCCGCTTGCCGCCGGGGTCTTCAGGCCGGCTGTGCCGAAGTCGGATACGGATGAGGTCTATCTGCTCATGCCGATCCGGCTGGACTGACCGTCATGGTCAGGTCGAGGGCGTTTCTTTTCGCAGGCCTGTGGATGATAGTCGGCGCGTGCACTCTCAAGGAGGGCAACCCGGAACTGAACCCGAACTACCGCGAGCCGATGATCAACGGCTATGTCTACAAGACGGAGTACTCCGACGGCTCGATTGACTACGACAAGAACGTCGAAGTCATTGACAACGCCGGACTGCGCATGGTTCCTGAAGTCATGCTCAACGGCCGTCCACTCGAGATATACTACTACGGCACAACGACGTTTCGCTACGGCGACGAGTACTACAATCCGGTGGGGCAGAGGTATGAACTGAACGTCAGACACTACTGGGGCGAGGCATTCAGTCGAGTGGTGTTGCCCGGCGACTTTCGCATCACCGGGCCGCCGCCGCGTTTCATTCTGCACCGAGAATCGACCCTGGTGGCCTCGTGGCGGCCTTCGTTTGCTGCCCAGTGGTACTGGGTAGGGCTGTATTGTGGCTATGATTTCTACGACACCCTGGGCGAGTGGGACGACTACGAGTTCTACCTGGACACGCTGGTGTTCGATACCGTGCTGAGTGTCAGTCCGGCACGGATCTTCCCGGGTTCTGTTGACTCATTGAACGAAGGTGACGGCTCAGTGATGGTGTGGGCCGGCAACGGCCCGGCAATTGAGCCGGGAGACATGGGCAACGTTCGTGGTGCTGGGTTTGGGTTTTTCCACGCCATCAATGAGCCTCGTGAGGCCTACTTCTACGTCGGCGCCCCCCCCAAGGCAAGACGCTGTCCGAGCCAGCAGACCAGCCAGGAGAGATTCCGGTCCCTGCTGCGGGAACGAAGAGCAGCTCGCTAGGCCATTCGGAGAACCTCCGTAGCGCAGACGCCTGCCTGGCGTCCAGAGGTGCATGATTGCTTGAACTCCTTGGTGTGACTGCAGTCTGGCTGTCCTGTGCGTCTGTTGGCTGGCCTGGGGTCTTGTGGTTCGGCTTGGAGGTGAGGTCGGTTATCCTTCGCAGTTACGTTGCTTGGAATTGCCTGGTGCCTTGGAACACAGTGCGCGTGGCGGCTCTGGGGACGACTGGGGGAGTCGTTCCCCCTGGCGCTTGGTCAGCATGGTCGGAAGCGGTTTGCTGAGGCAGTTCTGCGTGCGGTCATGGTTGCGTCTGACCGGGCAGGGCCGGACGCACGTCAATGTGCACGTGAGCCGATAGCTCGAAAGGCACGGCGGCAGACAGCCCGCTTCCCAAGCGCATGGGCGCACGCCGGGCCAGGCCGCAGGACAAGTCGCGGGTCAGACTGAGCCGTATCGCTCTGTTGATTCGGGGTCGGGGGCCAAGGTCGAGGAGAGTTGCGGTTGAGCCGTCGACTGCGTCATTCGCGCAGGGTGTTGAGTGCCAGTAGAAGGCGTTGCGGCGGTCGACCATTGGCGTGGAGAGAAGTTACGGTTTCCGTTCTCAAGATTCTGATTGACGCACCTGGACTTGGGTGCTATACTAACACACCAAGCCAAACGGAGGCTATCTGGTGCTGAGCGACCCGAAGGTCATACGACTATTCGAAATACTGGAAAAGAATCGTGCCGGTCTCGAGCCGGTTTTCGCGCCCCGCCGCGATAGCTGGGTCAGCTATCCGATGATTGAGAAGGAAGTCGGCGCGGACCCGGAGTACTCGGTACAACTGCTTGAGGACCTGACCCGATTGGGATACCTCAGCCGTAAGTTCTGGGACAAGGTGTTCTTCTGCCCGGCCTGCAACTCGCAGGATCTGAAGCTCAGCACCGTGTGCCCCAAGTGTCAGTCGGCCCACATGATACGCCAGCGCGTCATCGAGCACAGGAACTGCGGCTACACAGGCGGTGAGAGCGACTTCTTGAAGAACGGAGCCCGCGTCTGCCCGAAGTGCCGGATGGAACTCGTGCTAATCGGCAACGACTACTCCAGCCCGGGTCTGCACTACCATTGTCTCGACTGCGATACGATCGTCCAGAACCCGGATGAGCGGTGGACCTGCCGTTCTTGTCAGCGTAGCTATGCCAAGGGCGATGTCCGGGAGTTGTTGCTCTATGCGTATGCGCCGAACCATGTGCAACTGGCCAAACTTCGCGTGGAGCGGATTCCCAAGGCTCGTGTGCAGGAGTTTTTGGTTCAGGAGGGCTACGAGGTGCGCGACTCGGTGCAGACGGTCGGACGGTCCGGTGCGGAACACAAGATCGACCTCATCGCCACGAAGCGGAACGGTCCGCTTGAGCACCGGATTGTGGTCGGATTCGCGAACGCAGAAGAGGCGGTTGATTCCGAAGAGGTGATCAAGCTGTACGCCAAGGCGTACGACGTCAACGCCCAGGACATCATACTGGTCGCGTCGCCGAGACTGAGCGAGGATGCCCAGCAGTTCGCTTCTCACTACCATATCAAGGTGTTCAACGCCGACGAGTTGGACCGGATGAGTGCTCAGTTGGCGGTCTGAGGACCAGACTCACATTCGCGCAACCGGTGCTCGGTGACCCGACGTGACTAGCCCGGCAGGACGCAAGGTCGATGCACCCCTTCGGTGTCTTGTCTGGGCTGCGATCGGCGCGTTGTTCCTTGACCAGGTGACCAAAGTTCTGGTCTACGGTCTTGTCCCTCAGGGGGAGGTGGTACGGCTGGTCAGTGGCGTGCTGCAAATCTGGCCCGTGCACAATCCCCGCGGCGTGTTCGGGATTTCGTATGGCCCCCCCATCGTTTACTTCGCGCTCCCGCTGCTTGGGTCGGCGCTGGTCGTCTGGTTTGGAATCAGGGCCCGCGGGCGCTGGCCGTCAGTTGCGTACGGGTTGGTGCTCGGGGGAGCGGTCGGCAATCTTGTCGACCGGTTCAGGTTTGGCTATGTGATAGACTTCATAGACTTGGGCTTGCGGGGTTGGCACTGGCACACGTTCAATGTGGCCGATGCCGCGGTTGTTGCCGGGGTGGTCTTGCTCCTGACACGAGAGCTTTTTGGACGCCGCGCGCACGAAGGCGAAACGCCAGTGCCGGAATCGCGTCAGGGTGTCGTCCCATCTGCTGATGAACAGACGCGTATACCTGGATAACAATTCGACCACGAGCATAGACCCGCGCGTTGCCGCGGCAATTGAGCCGTACATTCACGGGTTGTTTGGCAACCCATCGAACATCCACAGTTACGGCCGCGAGTGTGCCGAAGGTGTGGAGGAAGCACGTGAGCAGGTCGCCGCATTCCTCGGGTGCGCCCCGGACGAAGTGTTTTTCACCGGCAGTGGAACCGAGGCGGACAATTGGGCGGTGAAAGGTGTGGCGCTCGCCCGCGCCACCCAGGGGCGCCACGTGATCTGCAGTGCCATTGAGCACAGCGCCGTGCTGGCCAGTTGCAGATACCTTGAATCGCTCGGGTTCCGTCTGACCCTGCTCGGAGTTGACCGCTTCGGCAGGGTGGATCTGGATGAGCTGAGACGGGCAGTCACACCGGAAACGGTCCTGGTCAGCATCATGCTGGTCAATAACGAAATTGGCACAGTTGAGCCTGTACCCGAAGTCGCCCGCATCTGCCGTGAGGCAGGAGTGACCTGTCACACTGACGCGGTCGCGGGCGCAGGCAAGGTGGTGGTCGAGGTCGAGAGTCTTGGGGTTGACCTGCTGACGATCTCAGGACACAAGCTGCGGGCGCCCAAGGGCGTCGGCGCGCTGTACGTACGCCGCGGCACTCCGATCGTGCCGCTGATACACGGCGGACACCAGGAACGGGGTATGAGAGCCGGGACCGAAAACACGATCGGGATCGTCGGTCTGGGTCGCGCTTGCGAGCTGCTGCGCGAAGAATGGCCGAGTAACGCCGAGCATGAGCGGCGACTTAGAGACCGGCTTCAGCAGGGGATTCTCGACCGGGTGCCAGAGGTGCTGGTCAGCGGACACCCGACCGAGCGTGCGCCAAACGTGCTGCACGTCAGCGTGGGCTATGTTGAGGGGGAGGCCCTGCTGATGAGTCTGGACCTGGAGGGGGTTGCGGTGGCGTCAGGTTCGGCCTGTTCCTCGGCCGGTGGCGAGACTTCTGCCACGGTGGCGGCGCTGGGCATACCGGATTTGTTCCGGAACTCACCCGTCAGGTTTTCGTTCGGACCTGAGAACACGGATGGGGAGGTCGATTACGTGATTGAGGTCTTCGAGCGCGTTGTGCGCCGGCTGCGCGACATCTCACCCGTCTGGAAGAATCGCAGCCATCGGCCCGGCACAGGCTAGGCGTCGAAGACCACCGTTGCTCGGAACCCGCCGGGCTCCGGTTCAAGCCGGTAGTTGTGGTAGGTCGGCGTCTTGATCTCGACCTTGAGCCCGTGCCGGACCGGGTCAAAGTGCTCCCCCCAGAGCGAGGCTTCCAGATGGCGTTCGGTCAGGCGCGCGATCGTGACGCGGTGTACGGCGAATCGGTGTACGGAGAAGCAGTAGAGTAGCTCTCTCAGCCACTCCATGAGCAGCTCGGCCAGGCACGGCGCATCCAAGACGACATACAGGACCCGTCTCTCTTTGAGCAGCTCGGGGCGGTATACCAGGTCGGCCACGCAGAACGCGGCGTTGGTGAACAACTCGGGCATCGTGCGGCCGTAGACCTCAACCATGACGTCTGCGGTGTGGTCCAGCTGACGATAGCGCAGACCGGGATTCTGCCTCACCAGACCCGGTTCAGACCAAGGGCGCGGTCAGTTGCCGCAGGGCCGCGAGCAGCCGCTCCGGGTCCACCGGCTTGTACATTATCTCCACTACCGGCTCGGCTTGAACCCGCTCGACCAGTTCGGTATTGGTGTACGCGGTGATGATGACGTACTTGGTCTCGGGATGTTCAGGCCGAGTCTGGCGGATAAGCTCGATGCCGTTTATGTCCGGCAGGACGATATCGAACGCGGCGACGTCGTAGCGGTTCTCGGTCATGCGGGCGAGCGCCGTTCGGCCATCGGGTGCGGTGTCAACCATGAAGCCTGCTGCCTCGACGATGTCAGCCAGGGTTTCGAGCATCCCGGCGTTGTCGTCGACGATTAGAACCCGAGGAGACCGATGCACACGCAACCTCGCGGCGCGGCTGCGTCAGGGCGCAACCGTGGTCACGTACTTCTGACCTTCGGCAGTGTACACCAGGACCGCCGCGCTCTTGATCGGGTTACCCCATTCATCGAACGTGATCCGGCCCGACACGCAGGGAAAGTCCTTGATGCGCTGGAGGGCAGTTCTGATTTCGTCCGGCTTGGCATTGGGGGCGTTCTTCAATGCCTGAATGAGCAGCAGTGCGGCGTCGTAACCGAGCGTGCCAAGGGCGTCCGGCCGCTGGCCGTACTTGGCCTCGTATTTCTGCACCCATTCCTGTACCTCGGGCCGCGGGTCGTCGGGTGAGTAGTGATTCGTGAAGTACCCGCCGTAGATAGCGTCGCCGGCGATCTTCACCATCTCGGGCGAATCCCAGCCGTCGCCGCCCAAGAGTGTTGATTTGAGTCCGAGCTGCCTCGCCTGTTTGGCGATGAGTCCGACCTTGTTGTAGTAGTCGGGGATGAAGAGCACATCGGGATCAGCTTGCTTCACCTTGGTCAGGAGTGCCGAGTAGTCCACGTCGTCCTTGGCATAAGACTCGAACGCAGTCACCCTGCCGCCCCCCTGTTCGAACGCGGCCCTGAAGAAGTCGGCCAGTCCTTTGGAATAGTCATTGCCTACATCGAACATCACGGCCGCCGTTTTCGCCTTCAGGCTGTCGAGTGCGAAACGGGCACCGACGGTGCCTTGGAACGGGTCGATGAAGCAGGCGCGGAACACGTAGTTCTTGCGCCTGCCCTGTTCGTCGACCGTGACCTTGGGATTGGTTGAGGTCGGCGTCACCATGGGGATTTTTGAAACCTGACACTTGTCCGATAAGGGGGATGAGCACTTGGAGGACACCGAACCGATAATCGCCACGACTCGGTCCATGTCGATCAGCTTGGCGCCGGCGTTGGCAGTTTCGGTTGGGTCGTTCTTGTCGTCGGTCGCTACGACTTGGATCTTCCTGCCGTTGATGCCGCCGGTCGCGTTCACTTCACCGAAGGCGAGCATCGCGCCGTTGCGCGCCGATTCGCCAAACGTCTTCACGTCACCGGTCAAAGGAACAACCAGTCCGACCTTGATTGCGCCAGTGCCGGAGCACGAGAGAATCACGACCGCAGAGGCGGCCGCGACGATACGAGCTGTCTTCATTCTGCCTCCTTAGGGCTGGGTTTGATTAGCATCATGGTCTGCTTGGGTGGGTTCGACTGACCCGTAGCGGGCAAGAAACGTTCTGGTCCACGCGGAGAAGTCGCCTTGGGCAATCGCCTGACGAACTCCGGCGACGAGACTGAGGAAGAACCGCACGTTGTGCAGGGTCAGGAGCCGCGGTCCCAAGGCCTCGTCCGCGATGAACAAGTGCCGCAGGTACGCGCGGGTGAAGGTCCGGCACGTGTAGCAGTCGCAAGTCGCGTCAAGCGGAGTGAGGTCGTCGGCGTATCTCGCGTTACGGATGACCACCCTGCCGTTGCTGGTGAACGCCGTGCCGGTGCGGCCATTGCGCGTCGGCAGCACGCAGTCGAACATGTCTATGCCGCGCTCGACCGACGCGATAATGTCTTCAGGATACCCGGCGCCCATCAGGTAGCGAGGTCGGTCAGCCGGCAGGAGCTTCACCACGTCTGATACGATTTCATAGGTCAGTTCCGACGGCTCGCCCAGGCACAGTCCGCCGAGGGCGTAGCCTTGGAACCCAAGCTTCACCAGTTCGGCCGCGCTGCGGCGGCGCAGGTCTGGGTAGGTCGCACCCTGCACGATGCCGAACAGGTTGGTGTCCGGGGCCCGCGCTTCGCGGCACCCCTGAGCCCAGAGTGTTGTTCGCTGCTGTGCGGTCTCCGCGGTTTGCCGGTCCACCGGATACGGTGGGCATTCATCCAGGCACATCGCGATATCTGAACCCATCGCCTGCTGCACCTCGACGACGAGCCGGGGCGTGAAGATGTGCCGGCTGCCATCAATGTGCGACCGGAACTCAACCCCTTCGTCGCTGACACGCGAGAGGGCAGCAAGGGAGTACACCTGAAACCCGCCCGAGTCAGTGAGCACCGGTCGGTTCCAGCCTATGAACCGGCTTACGCCACCGGCCATCTGCACCCGTCTGTGCCCGGGCCGCAGGTAGAGGTGATAGGTATTGCTGACGAGAATATCAGCCCCCAGCTCGGTCAGTTCGGCTGGCGTCAGGGTCTTGACCGTGCCCTGTGTCCCGACCGGCATGAAGCAGGGCGTGTGGACAATACCGTGCGGCAACTCCATGCGGCCAAGACGCGCCTGCGACGTGGCGTCACTCCTTTCGACAGTGAACTTCACCCAGTGCCGCCCGACACAAGCGACCAGCGACCGGGTTCGTACGCCCGGCCGGACGGGAGCAATCGCGGCTCGCAGCCGCTTGGCCGCGTTTCTGCACTGGCCATTGCTTGTAACTAGCCCATTTCCAGTTCCGAGAACCCACCGAGATTGAGGCGACGCGGGCTGTCGCGTACCACCGAACTCTCACCCAGTATCGAGCCTTCTAGCAAGGAGTGCTCGACGAGGACGTTGTTGTTGATGATAGAGTCGCGGATTACCGACCCGCGGATATGCACGTCTGCTCCCACCGATACGTTCGGGCCGATGACGGAGAGTTCAACCTCGGCCGAGTCGTGGATGAAGACCGGCTCGACCACAACCGTGTTGGGCCTGGGCTTGTAGTAGCCGTCCTTCGTCAGCAGGTGCCGGTTCGTCTCGAGCAGGGTGTCGCGCGTGCCGCAGTCGAGCCAGCGTTCGATTGCCAGCGTCTTCATCGCCAGTCCCTGCTCCAAGAGCAGTTGCAGTGCATCGGTCAGCTGGTACTCGCCGCGCGTCGTGCGGTTCTCTTTCACCAGGCGGTCGATTGCTGCGAAGAGCCTGGCCGAGTCCGTCAGGAAGTAGAGCCCGACAATGGCCAGGTTGCTGGTCGGGCGTTCCGGTTTCTCGATAAGGCGTTTGACCCGATCGCCGGACAGCTCCACAATGCCGAATCGCGTCGGGTCAGACACCGCCTTGACCGCGAGCAGGTTGTCGTTGCTGACCATCTGGCGCAGGTCGACGTCCGCAATCGTGTCGCCAAGTACGATGAGTACGGCCTCGTTCTGAAAGGCGGGTCGGGCCCGGAGCACCGCATCCGCGAGACCGCGCGGGTTTTCCTGAGTAACAAACCTGAATGGGCAAGAGTAGTTCGATTCCAAGTAGGCCTGGATCATGTCTCCCTGAGTTCCAACTACGACGCAGACTTCGTCCGGTCGGGCTGGAATCAGCCGGTCCATGATGTGCCCGATAATCGGCTTGCCCGCGACGTGCAGCAGAATCTTGGGTGTCGTGTGCGTATGCGGTTTGAGCCTGCGGCCTTCGCCCGCCGCGGGGATCACAGCCTTGAACCTCACCGTCGAGTCCTCGCCATTAGTTTCTTGAGTCGGTCGATTCGATCAATCTCCATCGCATCCTTGCCGCGCAGTCTTGCAAGTTCCACGGAGACCAGGTCTCCGAGCATGATGAGCGAGAAGACGCGGGCCAGTCGAGTCGGTCCCCGGCTGGTTGCTCTGACGATGCGACTGAAGCTGCCGCGGGTGACACTGAGAACCGAGTTCAGGCGGCGTTGAGTACGCGCATGCGTGTCTGGTCGGTCCACGAGCACGATGAGTACTGCCTGACGCCCGAACGGCGCGGGCTGTCCCATGCCCACGAGCTCGTTGTGGTTGTGCTCGGGCAGTGTGCTGGTGTGGCACATCACTCCGGCGTTCTCGTTCAACTGACACCTCCATCGATCGGCGACTGCGTCAGTGGCGCGCGCGAGGGAATAGACAACGGGCAGCCTGTTGACCAACAGCCGCGCGATGAACTTGGCCCGGTGATGAAGTGCCGACTGCTGCCTTCGCAGGAACCAGGCAGTGTCGGGTAACAGGCGGCTGAGCCCATGGCAAATGCTCGAGTGTTCCAGTACAGCCAGGGTCGCGGCAAAGATGTGCCCGAGCGCGGCGCGCGGTGGCATTCCGGTCGGGACTCTCACGGTCGGGACTCTGTGAAGAGACGCCAACCGGCCGAGCTTGCCGCCGCCGGTTACGGTGGCGACCCTGCATCCGCGTCTCCGCGCCTGTTGGTAGGCAGAGATGGTCTCTTCTGTGTTGCCCGAATGGCTAACCGCGATCACGAGCGAGACGGGTCCGGCCGCAGCCGGAAGGTCGTAATCAGTGCAGACCTGAATAGGTATCGGGCAGGTATCGAGCAGGAGTCCCTGAATGATCCTGCCACCAATTGCCGACCCTCCCATCCCGGCGATGAACACGTTGGTGCATCCGCGGATTCGCCTCAGACCGGGTGGCGCATCTGATCGTGCCCCACGGTCCAACTGGTCTGGCAGTTCGAGCACACGCCGGAGCATCCGCTCTGTTCCGTCGTTAGGTGGCATTAAACCATTCCTTCTCTTCGACGGCAAAAAGCGATTCTGCCAGCCTGGGAAACTTGCGGTCCAGTTCGCGCCGCAGCAACCGCTGAACCTCAAGGGCGGTGCTGAGTTTCAACGCGCTGGTGGCCACTTCAGCGGCGAGGCCGGTGTCGATTGAACGGATGATGTTCTTGGCCTCGGGGATCATCGCCGGCACGACCGAAATCTCGTCGATGCCGAGACCCAGGAGCATCAGCATTCCCAGTGGGTCAGACCCGAACTCGCCGCACATGCCGACCCAAATACCCTGCTGATGCGCTGCTTCAATCGTCTGCTTGATCAGATGGAGCACGGCGGGGTGAAAATGGTCGAACAGCCGAGCCACGCGTTCGTTGCCCCGGTCCACGGCCAGAGTATACTGGGTCAAGTCATTCGAACCAATCGACAGGAAGCGACACTCTCTGGCCAGTCTGTCTGCGATGATCGCGGCTGACGGTATCTCCACCATTACGCCTGCCTCAAATCCATCATCGAATTCCATTCCTTCGCGCTTCAGTTCCTTCTTCGTTCTTTCCAGAATCAACTTGGCCCGCCTTAGCTCCTCGACCGTTGCAATCATCGGAAACATCACCTTGACGTTTCCGACGGCCGACGCGCGCAACGCCGCTCGCAACTGCGGCTTGAACAGCTCCAAATCGTCAAGGCACAGTCTGATGGCACGGTAGCCGAGAAACGGGTTGGCCTCGCTGTAGCCGCTGAGCAACTTGTCTCCGCCTAGGTCAAAAGTGCGCACGATGACCGGATAAGGCTTGAACACACGTGCCACTTCTGCGTAGACCTGAAACTGCTCTTCCTCGGTCGGTGGTCTCCGTTTGGCCAAGTACATGTACTCGGTTCGAAACAGCCCGACTCCACGGCCGCCGTACTTCCTGGCTGTTCGAGCTTCGGCGACGAACTCTATGTTCGCCGACAGGTCGATTGTCTTGCCGTCTACGGTGACCGGCTCGGCTTCGAAGAGACGGGAGAGTGACACACGGTGACGTTTGCGCGCTTCCTGCTCGTGAGCGTACGCGGTCAGTCGGCTCCTGCTCGGGTTGACAATTGCAAGACCCCGGTATCCGTCCACGTAGACGGGAAGGCCATCTTCGACGTCATCACAGACATGCCCGACATCCATCACCGCAGGTATCTCCTTGGCTTTGGCCATGATCGCGGTATGGGACGTCTTCCCACCGGACTCGAGCACGAACCCGACAACCCGACGTGGGTCCAGGAGCGCCGCCTCCGACGGGGGGAGGTCAGGCGCGATGACAACGGTGCCCGGCGCGGTTTCGAGCAGGGTAGCCGACTCTTCACCGAGGAGTGCCCGCAGCACACGGCTCGATACGTCGGCCACATCCATGCTTCTCTCCCGGAACAGAGGCACGGCCGATTTGTGTACTGGACCCGATAGCCGCTTCATGGTTTCGGAATACGCGGACTCCGCATTGCGCCGATGTACGCGAATGAGATCTTCGGTTGATCGCAGTACGTCTGCGTCGGTCAGGAGCAGCAATTGGACTTCGATGAAGTCGGCGAAATCCTGACCCATGTTGTGCTTCACCTGGCCGTACAGGATGCGCAGGTCCTTCTCTGCGGTTCGAACCGCCTGCCGAAACCGTTTTACCTCCGCATCGACTGCTTCGGGCTCCAACTGGATGTCCTTCAGTGTCGGCGTGTAGCTGCGGTAGACCAGCACTCGGCCCTGCGCGAGTCCAGGAGACACCGGCAGGCCGCGATAGCTCTTCTCTTGTCTAGGCATCGGTATTCTCCAGTTTGGCCCGGAGAATGCCAACCGCCTCCGATTCGTCTTCTCCGTCAACCTCGAGCATGACCTCCGTGCCCCGTTCTGCGGCCAGGGTCAGAATGGCGAGAATGCTCTTCCCGTTCACGCGCATTCCGTCTTTGACGAGTCTGACTTCGGAGCTGAACTGCTCGGCCGCTCGCACGAAACTCGCCGCGGGCCGAGCGTGCAGTCCGACCGAGCCGCCGACCATGACCTTCATCTTCGTCAAAGCGGGACCTCCGTGGTCCGGAGTCCTAAGTTCGACGCTGAGTTAACTGTGTTCATACCTGAGACCATAAACTTACTCCGACAGGGGCCAAAATCAAGCACGGAAGTCACTAGGATTCGACACCGAGACTCGCAATTTGACGACGATGTGGATCCGACGACTCCAGACCTGAGGCCGACTGTCTCTTCCGCCTCCCGGCGTGCGCAGCGCTGAAGGCCGAAGCTGCGAGGCAGAACGAAAGTCGGCGTGGATTCGCAGAAGGCGGCCAGCCGCACGTCGTCATGGTCGGCTCGCAGGTCGGCTGTTACGGTGCCCGCAGGTTACTGGGTACGCTGACGGTACCCACACGCGGGCTTGACTGACCGGGTTGCTTTCGGTTAGGATGCAGTGATGCATTCGGCTTCCATCCGGCAAGACGCTGTCTTCTCGACTGAGTTCTGTCTGAGTGCTACGGAATCGACCGCGGTGCCCTTCCGACGTCAGCGCGGAAGTTCGACGTACCTGGCGTTCCTGCTGGCTGGGTTGTTGTGTGGAATTGTCGGCACCTGCCGGTGCACGAGTGCCGTGTCGTCGAGAGCATCGCGCCGGGACGGCAACGCCGTGTCGGTCGTGAACGATTTCGTCGCCGGGTTCGGAGTGCGGCCGGGCTCGGTCCTGGTGCGGCTATTCACTGAGAGTGCCCAAGTTAGGATTGAGGGTCTTTCGGTGGTGCTGGACGGGAGGGGTGAAATCGCCCGGCTGGCGGAGTATGGCATCAGCGTGCGGTCGCGGATGCGCCTGGTTGACTGGACGGCTGACAGCGCTGGCGTCGTTTGTCGCCTGGGCGAAGTCAACGACTGGCTCCGGCTGCTTGGCATGGACTCGATGAAGTACAGCGGTCACTTCATAGTCAACCGGGGGAGAATCGATCGTGTGACTATCCACCCGGAGCCGGAAAGTGCTGAGATGCTGGCGGGCAGGCTGACTGAGTTCTGGTTCTGGCTCATGCTGAACCGGCCCAGCGGTCTCTCGCGACTAATGCCCGACGGTAAGCTCGTACCTGGGCGAACCGACTTCAGCGAGGTGTTGCATCTGTTGAGACAATGGCGGTCGGGTTCGCGTTGACCCCGGCCCGGAAGTCTGGTATAATTCTCTCGCAGAGAAACACGGCGAGCGGCTGAGCGGCAGCCGTTCCCCACAAACTATAAGCATCCGCCGGCTCGTGCAGAGCCGCGTGGGCTGTTTGGCAGGAGGCATTGTGATGCACATTGCTATACTCGCATCTGCGTTGGTCGGACTGGCGGCAGGTGCAGAACCGCTGACATGGACGGCTAGTGCGAACGGGGGGAGATTGCTGGTCCGTTGTGGGTCGGTGCGGACGGAACAGGTTGAGGCTGACGGCAGGACGTTTGTATCGCTCGGCATGTCAGGTGCTGGTGTCTGGGGAGAGTTCGGCACGCCTGCTGTGCCTTGGTTTCGGAGGCTCGTCGAGGTTCCCTTCGGGGCGGTTGTGAATGTCGTGACCGAGGTCGGATTGGTCGATACGACCGTGACCGTACTGCCTCTGGTGCCTTGCCAGGAACCGGTGCCCAAGTCCGGACCGATTCCAGCTTTCAGCTACGACGCGAAGGCCTATTCTCAGGATAGCTTCTCACCAGGAGTCGGAGCCCGTCTTTCCGGGTTCGTTGAGGTGCGGGGCCACCGCATTGCGGTAATTGACGTGTTTCCCGTCGGGTACAATCCGGCTCGGAGTCAGGTCCTGGCTGCCCGCGAGTTGTCCGTCGGAGTGAGTTGGACCGAGGCTGACTGGAGCATCACTCACAGGATTCAGCGTCGCTATGCCTCGCCGGCGTTCGACCACCGGCTGTCCGGGGTCGTGCTCAATACAGAGAGATTTGCCGTTGACGCCGGATCGGCACTGCCGGTGGGGTACCTTGTCGTTGTGCCCGATGCATGGGAGGGAAGTGTCAGGCCGCTGGCCGAGTGGCGCCGGCGCAAGGGGTACAGTGTTGCTGTGAGGACTCTGACTCAGGTCGGCGGTGGTTCGGCGAGCACGGTGCGGGCGTACATTCAGAATGCCTACGACAACTGGCCGGTTCCACCCAGTTTCGTGCTGCTTATCGGAGACGTCGACCGTATCGGTTGCTTTATAGGCGGAGGCCAAGGCAGTCCACCGACCGACCTTGACTTCGCCTGCGTAGCCGGGGCCGACTACCTGCCGGACATCGATGTGAGCCGGGTATCGGTCGCAAGTCAAACTCAGCTAGACAGCTTTGTGGCGAATGTGGTGCGATACGAACGAACCCCGGAGGGTGGTGGTGCAGGGTGGTTGCGACGTGCCTACTTCATTGCTTCTTCGGATGGCGGTAATCACCAGGTGGCGGAACGCACTCATGCATACGTGATGAGCAAACTCCGGTCACAGGGAGTAGTGTGTGATTCATTGTGGCTCTACTACGGTGCAGGTACGCCGATCTCCGGAGCAGTCAACTCAGGTCGCGCCTGGGTTACATACTCAGGCCACGGGAGCGAGAATGCCTGGGCTGACCCTAGCCCCGATTTCGACCTGGCTGCGGTCCACGCGCTTACGAATGTTGACCTGGTCCCTTATGTGCAGACTTACGCGTGCAATTCCGGCAACTACGCGTCGTCGTCCTACCCGGAGTGCTTCTCAGAGGCGTGGATAAGAAACGGCCGACGCGGGGCCATTGCCCACATCGCTTCGTCAGTGACGTCGTACTGGACCGAAGACGACACGCTCGAACGCCGGGTGTTCGACTGCATGTTCGACTCGGGAAGCACGTGGATAATGGGTGGGTTCAACAAGGCGAAGCTCTGGTTCTTCCGCCAGATGGGCTCCGGCTCGACGACGAGACGGTATCTGGAGATGTACAATCTCATGGGCGACGGCGCAATCGACGTGTACTCGCAGGAACCGAGGGAGCTAACCGTCGGCTTCCCACCGGTGATTCCACTGGGGACATATCCGCTGCGCGTGATTGTGACTTCGGGTCTTGCCCCCGTGCCCAACGCACTGGTCTGCGCGGCAGGGAAGAACGACAGCACCGTGTTTGCCACGGGCTACACTGATGATGCCGGGCGGGTTACCCTTCTGATCACGACACGGCAGCCAGACTCGGTCTATGTCACCGTGACCGGGCACAACCTCGCAACCTACCTCGGCGCGTCGCTGGCTCTGCCTTCGACCGGAGCCTACGTTGCCTACCTGCGTCACACAGTAGATGACTCTGCTGGCGGCAACGGAGACGGCATCATCAACCCCGGCGAGAGTGTGGTTCTGCCGGTATGGATGAGGAACTGGGGCAGCAGCGGAGCAGAGGAAGTCAGGGTATGGCTGCGCATTAGTGACTCGTGCGCGGTTGTGCTGGATTCAGTCCGGGACTTAGGGACCATCGGGGCGGGCGACTCAGGGTTCACGGGTGGAGCCGGGTTTGGCT
Organism: uncultured bacterium; assembly: GCA_964592755.1. Lineage (GTDB taxonomy): Bacteria > Hydrothermota > Tepidihabitantia > Tepidihabitantales > Tepidihabitantaceae > CAZQFS01. The sequence continues at coordinate 22,202 of CAZQFS010000023.1, forward strand.
TCACGGTTGCGGCAGGGTGCACGAACCAGCAAGCGCTGCGGTTCACGCTTGTGGCTCGAGACAGGCTGGACTCAACCTGGAACTCGCCGCTGAGTCTGACGGTTGGCGCGCCGGTGCTGGGGTTTTCCTGCTACAGCGCGGAGGACCCGTTACCGGGCGGCAACGGCAACGGCATGCTCGAGCCGGGCGAGAGCGGCGACGTTATCGTCATTCTGCGTAACTCCGGGCAAGGCAACGCCTACGGCGTGACCGCAGTGCTGCGTTCGGGCGACGCGCGTTTGGAGGTAGTTGACTCGGTCGGCACGTTCGGTGACATCTGGGCAGATTCGGGCGGAAGCAATGCTGATGACAGGTTCTCGGTGCGCGCTGACGGGTCGTTGCCGCGTGAGACCCGCGTGGCCTGTACACTCGTGGTCCGGACGGGCGAGGCGACGGCGGAGTGCGCTCTCGAGCTGGAGATTGGCGTGATACGCAGTTGCGACCCGATTCCGGACGGTCCGCGCATGCCGGCTCGGTACTATGCCTATGACGTCACGGACACCGCTTACTCCGAGGTACCCGGCTTTTCGTGGATTGAGCTTCGTGGCCTCGGCACGCGCCTGAGTCTCGGCGACGACGAGACCCGGGTGGTGAGTATGCCGGAGCCATTCGGCCCGCTGAACTGGTACGGCCAGAGCTTCGGTCAGGTCTCCATATGTGGCAACGGCTGGCTCGCGCCCGGCTCAACCTCGTCTTCGGCCTACTCCAATGTCGCGCTGCCCGACGGCTCAAGCCCGGGGATGATCGCGGTGTGCTGGGATGACCTGTATCCGCCCCAAGGCGGCGGCGTGCTGTACTATCACGACGCAGCCGAGCACCGGTTCATCGTCGAATGGGACTCGGTCCACTACTATTCGCCGCGCGACCGATGGGATTCCTATCAGCTTGTGCTCTACGACACCACCGTACGTACGCCGACGGGCGACAACGTGGTAGTTGTTCAATACCTGACCGCCAACAACTACGGCTCGGTAACCGTCGGCATCGAAGACCCCCAGTCGAGCATTGGTATAACCTACCTGCATAACGGGACGTACCATCGGGGCGCGGCAGAGATAGCGCCAAGTGCGGCAATCAAGTACACCACCAGTCCACCCTTGCCACGGGTAGGAGCTCGTGAGGCCGATAACCTGCCGGGGCGTCCTGGACGGCTGTCTCTGCATGGAAGTGCGCCGAGTCCGTTCCGGGGCAGCACCCGGCTTTGCTACTCCGTGCCGTTTCCGATGCAGGTGCGTTTGACAGTCTGTGACCTGGTCGGTCGGGAGATTGTGGAACTCGTGAATGGGCTGGCTGACCCGGGTGTGCACACGGTCCGCTGGAACGGAGATGATGGCCGGGGCCGGCGCGTGGGACAGGGTGTCTACTTGTTCCGATTGAGCAGCGGCAGGACTGCTCTTGTGCAGAAGACAGTGCTGGTTGACTGACAAGAAAGAACCCAACTCTATGGATGATAGGTGCCTGTCCGGGCATTGACGTGTGGTCTGTGACAGGTTTGCCAGCCCTGGAGCGGTGTCTTCTGACTGATGGGAGCATGGTAGGCTTGACTCGGGTCTGACTCGGGCTATCATCAGGTGCTGAGACCGATGGTCAGGATGGTGTTATTGCTTGGTCTGCGGGGCTGTAGCTCAGTCGGGAGAGCACCTGCTTTGCAAGCAGGGGGTCGCCAGTTCGACTCTGGTCAGCTCCATCAGCGTCGTAGAGTACATGGGGTAAGTGGTATACGCTGAACCCCGCGCTATCCGCGGGACTCAGGAAGCCGGGCCGGCCTTCGGGTCGGCCCGGTTTCTTAACGGCTGAGAACGATTCGCTGCGAGGCGGAGGCGGGCCCGGCAGTGAGTCGGACCGTGTAGACACCGGACGGCAGGGAACTCGCGTCCAGCGCGAGGTCTCCGTGCGCGCGGCAGGTGGTCGAGCGTACTTCCCGGCCGGCAGCGTCGAAGAGGCGGAGAGTGGCCGAGGGACCCGGCGGTCCAAGGGGCCAGTGCAGGACAGCCTGCCCGCGGTAGATACTCGGGCCGGGCTTAAGGGTCGCGTGCCGGGTGTCCGGGGTTGAGCGTTCTGTCAGCCCGACCACGGCATTTGTCGCGTACCAGATTTCCGCTTTGGTGTTGCGCATGTCCTGCCAGGCGAGATAGGCATGGCCTGCGTCGTCGGCGGCGATGGTGGGGTCCCATTGTCCGACCATCGGCACGCAGCTCACCTCTTCGCGGTCAGACCAGGTGATGCCGTGGTCGGTTGAGAATGCGTACCAGATGTCCCAGCTCTGAACCAGGCGGCTGTCGAACATGAGCCCGATGTGGACCTTGCCTGAGGGGTCTATGGCGAGCTTGGAGCCGTTGGTGAAGGTGCTGTAGATGGTGTCGAGCGGCGTGACCATCACCTGTGGGCCCCAGGAGTCGCCCTGCTCAAACCAGGTGCGCGCCATGGTGACGCACTGGTTGACCCAGCCGTCGCCGGTGTAGTCGGTGATGACGTGGTCTGAGTCGGCGACGATGTGGGGCTGGCGCGAAAGTCCGGGAAAGGTGTCGAGCTGGAATCCGGGCGCGAAGGTGCGGCCGCCGTCGGTGGAGCGGTAGAAATGGGAGTGGATGACGATGCGGCCCTGTTGGCGTACGGGCGCGTCCGCGACCACGAGGTAGTCGTTGGAGCCGGGCTGGACATATACATCGGGCGGGTAGCAGTTGAAGGAGACGGTGTCGTCGTCAACCCGAACGTCCGTGCCCCAGGTCCGGCCTTGGTCACTGGAGACGTCTGAGTAGACCCTGAGGTATTGGCCGCGCTGGTCGGTCCACGCGCAGAACAGGCGGTCTGAGGAGTCGAGCGCGAGCCGCGCCCAGCCGACGGGTACGCGCGAGGAGTTGTCGTCCACCTGGACCGGCACCGACCACGTGCGGCCCGAATCGGTGGAGCGGGTCGCGGCGACGTGGCCGCGGCTGCCGTCGAGCCGGTCTATGAACACGAGCAGGAGGGTGCCGTCGTCAGCGACCTTGAGGTCCGGGTAGCACGCGAAGCGGTTGCCGCGAAAGACGATGATGTTACTGTCGAGCCAGGTCTGGCCCTGGTCGGTCGAGCGCTGGAATGCGATGTCGCTTGAGACGATGGTGAACGGAGCCGAGTCGTCCTCAAAGACGCAGTAAACGGTCGGGTTCGGTTCCGGGCTGACCGTGATGTCGGCGTGGTAGCAGGCATGGCCGGGTCGGTTCTCCCTGTCCACGCGCACGGCCGGGCCGAAGGCAGAGGGTAGCAGGGCACAGGCGAGCAGCAGGGATGCAGGCATTTAGTCTCCCAGCACGATGAGACGGGTCTGGGCGGATGCGAAGCGGGACGACACCCGGGCAACGTAGAGGCCCGCAGGCAGAGAGCGAAGGTCGAGGGGCAATGACGAAGTCCGAATGTCGAATGACGAATGAAGGACAGAGCGACCGGAAGCGTCGTAGAGGACGAGAGTGGCCGAGTGACCCAGCAGTCCAGTAGTCCAGTGCAGGACAACCTGCCCGCGGCATGGGTTGGGCCGGACCTCGAACGTCAGGCGTCTTGAGTCAGGCGCAGGGCGTTCCTGAACCCCGACTACGGCGTTGGTGGCGAACCATATCTCGTCGCGGGAATTGCGCTGGTCCTGCCAGACCACATAGGCGAACCCGACCGAGTCGGCCGCGATGTCCGGGTCGGCCTGGATGCCGGTGGTCGGGTCGTTGACGCGCTCGCGGGGCAGCCAGGTGAGTCCGTGGTCGTTGGAGCGGGCGTAGTAGATATCGTACTCCCACGTCACGAGGTCGCAGACCATGAGCGAGGCGTGGACCGAGGCGGCCGGGTCAATGGCCAGCTTGCCGCCATTCAGGTAGGATGAGTAGAGCGTGTCGAGGTCGGTAACCCTGACCGGGTTGCTCCAGGTGTCGCCCGAGTTAGTCGAGGTGCGGGCTTCGGTTGCCATCTGATTGCCGCCGCCCGAGCCGGAGTAGTCGCAGATAACATACTCGGCATCGGCCACCACGTGAGGCTGGCCGCAGTAGCCGGAGAACGTATCGAGGGTAACGCAGGGACCAAACGTCAGGCCGCCATCAGTTGAACGGGCAAATGCTGCATCCTTGTTGATGTATCCGGGTCTGACCCAGACCGGGTTCGAGGAGACGACAAGGTAGGCGTTGGTGCCGGGCTGAACGAATACGTCGGCATGGTGGCAGTCACTGGGCACGGTGTCGTCGTCCACCCTGACGTTGGCTTGCCAGGTCCGGCCGTGGTCGGTTGAGACCGAAGACCAGATGTGATGGTAGATTCCTCGTTTGTCATTCCAGGCAGCGAACAAGTGTCCGGCAGTGTCAACCGCGACCCGGGCCCAGCCGACAGCGACAGTCGCGGGGTTGTCGTCAATCTGAGTCGGTGGCGACCAGGTTTCGCCTTGGTCAGTGGAACGGACGCACCAGAAGTGGCCGTTCGCACCCGATGTCCGCTCGGTGTAGACAACATGGACGCTCCCGTCCGGGCCGACCGTGATGTCCGGGTAGCAGGCGAACAGGCTGCCGCGCTTTATCAGCCGGTCGTCAGACAGCCAGGTTCGGCCGTGGTCGGTTGACTTCTGGAAGTAGATGTCGGACCGGACGGCAACGATGCCGGCAAAGGAGTCGTTCTCAATCACAACGTAGACGGTCTGGCCGGCGGGGCAGGTCGCGATTGCCGCGTGATAGCAGCCGTGGCTCGGCCGGTTCTCGTGGTCGATGCGCACGTTCGGGCCGAAGGCAGCCAGGACCAGGCCGGGCAGCAGGACCGCAGCAGAGGCGATGGGCTTCATGTATCCTCGCTTGGTTCGACCATCACTATGCCCGACTATCCGAGCCAAGTCAAGGACGGTTGTCGGGTGGGCTAGCCGGACAGCTTCGCGAGGCCGATGGCATAGCCTTGCTCGAACGCCTCGACGTTTTTCGCCAGGAGGCGGTCCGGCACCGTGCCGGGTATCGAGTCGAGCACGGCCTGTTTCGGCATCAGTTTCGTGACCGCGACGATGAACCCAATCATCACGAAGTTAGCGTAGAGCCGGTTGCCCAGGGTTTCGGCGGTGCGGGTCGCCGGAATCGCGTACTGCCGGATGCGGCCGCGTACCGGGTGAGGTTTGACTAAGTCTTCTTCAAGCAGGAGGATGCCGTCTTCCTTAAGTTCAGGCTCGAACTTCTCGTAGGCCTCCTGAGACATGGCGACGAGGATGTCAGGCGCGGTCAGGTATGGATAAAGGATCTCAGTGTCCGAGACCACGAGCTGGGCAGAGCACGCACCGCCGCGGGCCTCGGGTCCAAAGCTCTGGGTGAGAGTGGCATGCTGGTTGTTGTTGATGGCGGCGGCCTTGCCCAGTGCCATGCCGATGCGGATGATGCCCTGGCCGCCGAAGCCGGAGACTTTGATTTCCATGTTCTAGATGAGGTGAGTCACGATTCCGACTCCACGGTGGGACCTAGTCATATCACCTCCGGGCTCATCGGGCCGACATAGGGCACGTACCTGGCGCCAAGGGCCTTCTTCATGTGCGCGTCCATCATATCGAGGTAGGTCGGTTCTTCGCGCTGGACGAACTTCCCGACGATGATGTCCTGCTGGAAGCGAATGTCGCACTCGCGGGTGCTGGCGAAGTTCTTGGTGATGGAGTGGTCATGGTAGAACTTCATCAGGTCGAGCCCGGTGCCGAGGCGGTTACGGCGGCCGTAGACGGTCGGACATGGCGAGATGACCTCGATGAATGAGAAGCCGCGGTGGTTCATCGCTTCCTTGATGGCGATGGTTAACTGGCGCACATGGAGGGCGGTCCACCGAGCGACATAGGTCGCGCCGCACGAGTCAACAAGGAATGGGATGTTGAAGGGCCGCTCAAAGCTGCCGTAGGGCGAAGTGGTGGTGTTGGCTGTTTGGGGAGTTGTCGGTGCGGTCTGGCCGCCGGTCATCGCGTAGTTGAAGTTGTTGACACAGATGACGGTCAGGTCCATGTTGCGACGGGCCGTGTGAATCAGATGATTGCCACCGATGGAGACGATGTCGCCATCGCCGGAGATGACGCAGACCTTGAGCTTCGGGTTGGCCAACTTCAGGCCGGTGGCATAGGGGAGAGCTCGGCCGTGAGTGGTGTGAAACGAGTCGAACTTCAGATAGCCCGCGGCCCGGCCGGTGCAGCCGATGCCGGAGACTACCACGATGTCTTCTCGTGGAATCGAGTCCTCGCGTACCGCGGCGATGAACGCGGTGAGTATTGTGCCCAGGCCGCAGGTCGAACACCAGATGTGTGGTATCCGGTCCATGCGCAGGTACTCTTCCATCGGATGATGGTCAGGTGTGCTGCGCTCAGTGACGAGTTGGTTCAGGTTCACTTGGTGCCTTCCACGATTGCGGCCAGGATGTCGTCCGGGTTGTGAACCCAGCCGCCGCAGTGCGGGACAAGGGTGGTCTTACACCTGCCCTGAGCAGCACGTTGCAGCTCTCGGTACATCTGGCCGAGGTTCAACTCGGGCATGACAAGGCATCTCACCCTGCCGGCCAGCTCGCCTATCTTGTGCTCTGGGAAAGGCCAGACCGTGACCAGCCTGAGGAAGCCGACCTTGATACCTCTGCGGCGGGCATCGGCTACCGCCTTGGTTGCGACTCGGGCACTGATGCCGTAGGCGACCACGACCACTTCTGCGTCGGCAAGATTCTCTTCTCTGAATGTCATGACGGCGTCCGCGTTGCGACGGACCTTTTCGGACAGGCGCGTGACGCAGAGGTTCTGACACTCGGCGTTGATGACAGGGTAGCCGCGTGCATCGTGGGTCAGGCCGGTGATATGGAAACGGTAGTCGTCGCCGGTCCGAACCATGGGCGGGACAAGGTCCGCATCAGGCGCGTAGGGCCGGTATTCACTCCTCGGACCCCGATACCAACGTCGGGGCCAGATTTCAAGCTGGTCGGCAGGGGGGATGACGACTTTCTCGGTCATGTGGCCGACGCACTCATCCATCATCAAGAGCACCGGCAGGCGGTATCTCTCGGAGAGGTTGAAGCATCTGATGGTCAGGTCAAAGCACTCCTGGGGCGAGGCTGGACACAACGCGATAATCTCGTAATCACCGTGCGAGCCCCAACGGGCCTGCATCATATCCTGCTGACCGGTGAGGGTAGGCAGACCGGTAGACGGACCTCCCCGCTGGACGTCAACGACAACACAGGGGGTCTCAGTCATGATGCCCAATCCCAGATTCTCCATCATGAGCGAGAAGCCCGGACCGGAGGTTACGGTCATGGCCTTGGCCCCGGCCCAGGATGCGCCGAGCACCGCCGCGATTGAAGCGAGTTCATCCTCCACCTGGATGAATGTGCCACCCACAAGCGGGAATCGCTCGGCGACACGCTCGGCGACTTCGGTTGAGGGCGTAATCGGGTAGCCGGCCACGAACCGGCAGCCGGCGGCGATTGCCCCCTCAGCCGCAGCGTGGTCGCCGTCCAGGTAATGGGAGCCGGTCAACACTGGGCCGCGCGTGCGACTGCTCATTCCTTTGGCGCTTCTTCGGGTTGGTCGAGGGTGTTCCAGATAGCGAATTCCGGACAGAGGGCTTCGCACAGTCGGCAGTTCACACAGCGCTCAGGGTGGGTGACGACCGGCGGGTGATAGCCTTTGCGGTTGAATTCGGTCGAAACTTCGAGTACACGGCGCGGGCAGTAGGCGATGCAGAACCCGCAGCCTTTGCACCGTTCGAAGATTACGTGTACCTCGCCGTGCGGCGGGTTCCGTCGGTCTGCATCAAGGGGTTTGCGCCAGTACTTCATGGGGAGCAGAGTGCAATTATAGAGCCATGCTGGTGGTGGTCAAGGAGATGCGGTCGGTGGGCCAGGACATCGTTACCAGGGTCAGGCCGGCAAACTGCTGACTGG
>CAZQFS010000024.1:0-30014 GCA_964592755.1 uncultured bacterium
AAGAGATGCCGGTGATTGATGCGGCCGGGCTCGGTCTCGGGTCGGACCTGCTTACCCGCCGCGTTGAGCACCTGGATGACCGTCTGCCGCCGGGCCGCAAGCCGGGCCGCGTCATTGAGGCTGAGCTCGGCGTGGCCGTACCGGAGCTTGTCCGCCTGCTGCACGAAGAAGCAAAGGTCATCTAGCTCGATATGTTCGACCGCAAACTTTCCCAGGACCGACTGCTCATCGGCATCGGCGGGAACATGGGAGCAGGCAAGACCACGGTTGCCGCCGAGCTGCTGCGTTACGGGGCCAAGGTGATTGATGCCGACGAGATGGGCTGGGGCATTCTGAACCGGGGGACGCCTGAGTACCGGGCCGTGGTGCGTGCCTTCGGCCGCGGCATCCTGACCAAAAGCGGTCGGATCGACCGCCGCGCCCTGGCCGACGCCGCCTTTGCCAGCCGCACCAGCCTGAACAAACTGGACCGCATCGTCCATCCAGCTCTGCTCGCGCGTATCCGGGAGGAAATCAACCGGCACAAGAAGGGTCTGGTCGTGGTTGATGCCGCCCTGCTCTTCTACTGGGGCCTGGACAAGGAGATGGACGTGTCGATTCTCGTGACCGCACCGGAGCGAGTCAAGGTTGAACGCATGAATCAGGTGGGGATGACCGCGGCGCAGGTCAAGGCACGGCACAAACTCCAGCAGCCGGACCTGAGCGTCTGGCGTCGAGCCGACTTCGTCTTCGAGAACAAAGGTTCCATGGCCGAGCTGCGCCGCAAGACCCGGGCGCTCTGGAACTTCTTCTACAGCGCCCGCTTCCAGAGCTTCAAAGCGGCCCGGGGCTAGCCGCAACCACCCGCGCCGGCAATGAAGCTGAATCAGGTTCCCTTGCGGGAAATCGACTGCTCGGGGGCAGTAGTCCGCGCCACCACGCCTTACATTCTGGAATACGACGAGGTCGCGACCCTGGCCGACGACCTTTTCCGGACCTATGCCCGGCTGGTCAACTCATCGGCGACCCGACTGGGTCCGCGGCAGCGGGAGTCGAATGCCGAGAGCTACGCGCTCCTCGGCCGGGAGCATGAACTCGGGTGCCTGCATGTGGTGTACGACCTGGATGAGACCAGGCTCGCGCTGGAACTTGCGCCGGCCGAGGCGACCAAGTTCTACCGGCTGCTGCGCGAGCAGCGCATCGTCCGGCCGGACCTGGAGCAGATTCGCGGCCGGATGTCGGGCAACCTGGCCGAAACCGTCGCTGCGGTCCTGTGGCAGATCGGCGCCATCAAGGTGAGCATGGGAGACCTGCGGCCGCTCTTCCGGGTTGATGCCGGACGCAACTGCAGCCCCATCTACATCGACGTCAAAGGGTTGACAAACTACCCCGAGGTGAACGATTTCGTGATGGCCTCGGCCGCCCTGCTCATCCGCAACCTTGCGTTCGACGTCGTCTGCGGCATCGAGGCGGGTTCGATTGCCATTGCCGCCGTGCTTGCCCAGAAGCTCGGCCGGCCGATGTTCTTTGCCCGGCGTGAACGGCGCTATCCGGAGGCGACTCCGTTTGAAGGCATCAAACACCACGAGCTTTTCCGGAAGCGCGTGCTGCTGGTGGACGACACCATGGTGCACGGCTGGACCAAAACCAGGGTGATTCGGGAAATCCGTGCATGGGGCGGCCGGGTGGAAACCTGCTTTGTGGTCTTCGACCGCCAGCAGGCGGGCAGCGCCGAGCTGGAGCAGGTCGGCGTCCGACTCGTCTCCCTGACCAGCCGGGACGCGGCGCTCTCCGACAAGATTCCCCGCGAAATCAGCTTTCTCACGGACGAGGAGTACGCCGAGGTCGTCGAATACTTCCGCGACGTGCGGGCCTGGCACGAGCGTCGCGGACTCACCTTCCACGAGCCGGCGCCGGCCGGTCAGCCCTGAGTTCTGCCGGACTTGACTTCGGCCCGACTGCCGCCATTATGTCATCTGAGGTAATTGTGCGCAGACTGCACCGACTGATGGTCCCTGGTATCCGGAACAGGAGGGCCGGATGATGTGGCGGTACAACTGCCCGGAGTGCGGCCAGCAGACCGCCGTCACCTGGGAGTGGCTGGAGAAAGAGCTGGTCTGCCCGCACTGCGGTGCCCAGCACTATCCGCCCACTCCGCACGAAGACCACTATGCCTATGTTGACACGCCGACCTGGCCGCCCGAAATCGAGGAGGCGGTAACTGCGCTGCGCGGCACGGTTTGTGCCGTGCCAAGCTGCTATCGCGAACGTTCTACCCTGGTCCATCGCCGGCCGCTCAGCCAGGGCGGACAGACATCGGTCGACAACCTGATTCCGATGTGTGCTCGCCACGCCGAGCTCAAAGGAGAACGCGACTACGACGAGTGGCTTTGCGAGATACGCGAGCAGGAGGCCGAGAAGGCCGCGCGGGAGCCCAAGATAGAAATCACCATCACGGCCCGACGCCAGGAGGAGCAGCCTCCCTCCTGCGGCTATCAGGGTGCAGCGGGAATCTACGTTCCGCTGGGTGCGGGCCGGCCCGAGCGACCCGGCCCCAGACCGGAAACAGTCGCGCCCTGGCTCATCTACCAGGTGCCGTTCCTGCGCGGAACCCTGAACCGCCTGCTGCTCGACTACGACTGGCAGACGGCCAGAAGCGGACTCTGTCGCGTGTATGTACTGGCCTGGCCCAGAGGTGAGGAGCCGGAGCTTGGTCTGCTTGGAAGCTCACGTTATGCCTGGCTGTTCTCCGTCAAGGAGCACCTCGGCGTGGCCGGGGACAAAGGAAACAACCAGTTGGAGCTGGTGCTGCCCGATGCGCCGGGCGGGCGGTGGACTGCTGCGGTGGCGCTGATTGACGAAGGCTGCGACTTCAGCCTGACCGAGTTCGCCCTCGCGGGCACGACCTAGCGCCCGGGACAGGACCGGGCTGCCGGCCGACTCGTTGCCGGCTGCTCTCTTTCAATAATCAGCCGCAGCCCCTCTGCCAGTTGGTCGGGCGTGACCTCGGTCTGGCTGCCGGTCGTGAGGTCTTTCACCGAATAGACACCCTTTGCCAGTTCATCCGGGCCGACAATCACGCAGGCAACAGCGCCGGCCGCATCGGCCGCGCGGAACTGTGCCTTGGCCCGATGCCCGCCGTAGTCAATCTGGGCCGCAATGCCGGCCGTGCGCAGCTCGTCTGCGACCTTGCGCGCCGCAGGGAGTTCGGCCGCGCTCAGCCAGACCACGAACACAAGTGCCCGCCGCGGGGATGATACCGGCCCGGGCAGGGCGAGCAGGGTGCGTTCCAGGCCGAGCGCGAAGCCGATGGCCGGGGTGTCCGGTCCGCCGAACTGACGCACAAGATAGTCGTAGCGGCCGCCGCCGCCCAGGCTGTCCTGCGCTCCAAGCTGGGCCGAGGTGTACTCGAATGTAGTCCGGTTGTAGTAGTCAAGCCCGCGCACAAGCCGGTCGGCGAGGACGAAGTCGAGCCCGCGCTGCACCAGGCCCTGCTGCACGCCGGCGAAATGCTCGGCGCACTTCGGACAGACGTGTTCGCGCGGCTTCGGGGCACCGGTCAGCACCGCCTGGCAGCTTTCGAGCTTGCAGTCAAAGACTCGCAGCGGATTGACCTCGAGCCGCGCCCGACAGTCGGCACAAAGACCTTCGCGCCGCGCGCTGAGGAACTCAACCAGCAGGCTCCGGAACTGGGGCCGGCAGGTACGGCAGCCAATCGTATTCAGTTGGAGGGTGCAGTCGGCTACCCCCAGGCGGCGGAAGAACTCCGCCCCGATGAAAACCACTTCCGCATCAGTCTGGGGGCTGGCTTCACCGATCGCCTCGATGCCAAGCTGGTAGAACTGACGGTACCGGCCCTTCTGCGGCCGGCTGTAGCGGAAGAACGGCCCGGCGTAGTAGAGCCGGCACGGAATCCGAAACCCGTTCTCGAGCACGGCGCGAATCGCACCCGGCGTCCCTTCCGGCCGCAGCGTCAGGTCACGGCTGGAACGGTCGGTGAAACGGTACATCTCCTTGCTCACGATGTCCGAATCGGTGCCGGCGGACTTGACGAATACCTCGGTGTGCTCGAATATCGGGGTGACGACCTCGGCAAACCCGAACGACTCGACCAGCGTGCGGAAGATCGTCTGGGCGTGCTGGTACAGACCCGACTCCGGCGGCAGGATGTCGTTGGTCCCCTTGGGCCGGGCCAACCGTCCGCGAAACTCCTGACCAGGTTCTGTCATCTCAGCAGCCGGTTGGAGAGCTCGAATGAAAACAGCCCGAGCACAACACCGGTCAGGTTGGCCAGCAGGTCCACGACGCTGTAGGTGCGGTAAGGCAGCCGCTGCTGAACCAGCTCGAGTCCAATCGCGACCGGTGTGGTGACAAGGAGTGACACCCAGGGCGCGGCGGCCTGCGCGGCAATGCCCATCACCGTGAACAGCGAGGTATGGATGACCTTGTCGTAGCCCTGTTCGACAAGCCGCGGCTGGCGGCGGAAAGGAATCGTGAGCACGGCGGACGTGAGCACAATCCAGCCGACGAGAAACAACCAGGCCCGGCCGTGGTGGATTCTCCTCACCCGACTGCTCCTGTCTTCAGTTCGTTACGCCGCCGGCCCCCACTCCGGACTCTCTGTCTCAGGAGCAGTTGTGCCTCCGTGAATCACTCCTGCCGGCGGATGATTTCCTTGACCCGCATCAGCCGGGTCAGCTCGCCGCGTTCGGTCTCGGCCAGCTTCAGATTGATGAACTTCACGGTCTCCTCGATGCTCGGGATGAGCACGAACTCCAGTGCGTTCACCCGACGCCGCGTCTTCTCCATTTCGTCGGCCAGCAGCTCAAGTGCCTTCTCCTTTTCGGCAAGGATGAGCAGTGAGTCGAGCAGTCGGTCGAGCGCAAGCAGGGCGAAGTCGAGCTCACTGGAGGTCGTTGCCATGCCGTAACACCGGGTCTTTCCCGAGACCTCCTTGTGAAAGACGGGCACGGCGACGTTCATGATGTTGCGGGTTGTCACGGCAACCGACACGCGCTTCGCCGGCATCATTACCGCTTCCTCCAGATACTCCGCGGGATAGGCGCTTCGTGCGACCGCGAACCGGCCCAGAATCCGGTGCATCTCCTGCTCGACTCGGGAACGATGGTCCTTAGTCTCCTGAACCAAAGCGAGAATCTGACGCATCAGTTCCTCCTGCTTGTCCTTCAGCAGCTTGTGACCGCGGCGGGCAAGCAGCAGTCGCTTCTTCAGCCGCATCAGATTCATGCGCGTGGCACCGACGTCCAGCTTCATGGGTGGGTATTCTAGGGGTTGGGCCTTGTTCCGTCAAACAATCCGAAGCCGACGGTCGCCGCGGCGCGGCTCGACGCGACCGATGGCCCGCGCACCGGTGACCCCGGCCGCGCCCAGCCGCCGGAGCAACCCCTCGCTCCGGTCTTCGGACACTGAAATCAGCAGACCGCCAGAGGTCTGGGCATCGCACAAGAGCAGGCGTTGTTCTTCAGGAACCGACTCGGCAAAGTCGGCCCGCGTCTTCATGAACTCGAAGTTCTTGAGCGAGCCGGCAGGGAAGAGCGACTGTTCGGCCAGGGCCAGCGCACCGGCGATGAATGGGACCTGGTCGGCGTCGATGACGACGTCGATGTTGCCGGTCTGTGCCATCTCCCACGCATGTCCGAGCAGGCCGAACCCGGTGACGTCGGTCGCAGCGTGGACGCCGGTCTCGCACATGGCCGCCGCCGCGGCCCGATTAGACGTCGTCATCACCCGGTTGGCCTCGGCGACGACGGGCGCAGGTGCGAGGTTTGCCCGCAGGGCGGTGGTGATGATCCCGGAGCCGAGCGGCTTGGTCAGGACCAGCACGTCGCCGGGTCGCGCGCCGACGTTCTTGACCACTCGGTCCGGATGGACGACGCCGGTGACGGACAGGCCGCACTTGACCTCGGTGTCCTTGAGCGTGTGGCCGCCCGCCACAACCGCCCCGGCCTCGCGCACCTTGTCCCACACGCCGGCGAGCATAGCTCGGACCGCCTCGTGCTCGATCTCCTCCACCGGAAAGGTGACGATACACAGCGCTGCGAGCGGCTTGCCGCCCATCGCGTAGACGTCGGAAAGAGAGTTGGTCGCTGCAATCTGGCCGAAAACATACGGGTCGTCGGCCATTGGCGTCAGTACGTCAACGGTCAGTACCAACGCCCGTTCGCTGTCCTGCCGATATACTCCGGCATCGTCCGACGTCTCGCCCCCGACCAGCAGGTCGGGGTGCACGAAAACAGGAAGCTGACGCAGGACCTGCGACAGGTCTTCCTGGCAAACCTTGGCTGCTCAGCCCGCGGCTTTGGCGTAGTCGAGGAGACGACGCTTCATTGCACTCCTGTCCGTTAGAGAACCATTAACCGGTCGCTGGCCAGAAGAACCTCGGCCAGCTCATACATATTGGATACGGTCCCGGCCCGCACCCGGTCTTTCACCCCGAAGAAGTCGAGGCAGGTGCCGCAGACCATCACCTTCACGCCCTGGTTCGCCATCGCCTGCAGTGGTGCCAGTGTCTCCGCGTCGGCCAGTGCGAGCTTCACGCCGCCGTTCATCAGCGCGAGCACGGCTGGCCGGGATGGCATCTCGACCAGCGTGCGCAGGAACAGCGTCATCAGCAACCGGCCCAGTTCGTCGTCGCCCCGGCCCAGCCGGTCTGAACTGACAAGGATGACACCACCGGTCAGGGGCGCGGCGACCTCGCACACCGAGGCCCTTACCAGGTGGACCTTGTAGACGCCCGCCTCCGGCTCTGAGACTTCAACCCGACACCCGGCTCGTTCTGCAAACCTGACGATGTTGTCGCGCGACACCGGGCTGTCGGTGGTGACAACCACCGTACGACCTGGAGTCGACTCTTCCAGGGCCTTTCTGGTCCGGACGACCGGCTCTGGGCAGATGAGACCGCGGACATCGACTTCGACCGCAGGCCCGAAAGTACTGTTCTCACTCATGGTGAACCTTTCTCGGCATCGCCGTGCCCCCGTACTTCTGTTGGTACCAAGGCATGGGCAGACAGCAGTGACAAAGCGGCGTCGGCCTCCCCCTGCCCAACCAGCAGCAGAACCCCGCAGCCGCCAACCCGACGCGGAACTACCAGTACGTCAAAACCCGCTGCCCGGAGAAGCTCACCCGCGCGCAGTAACTGGCGCACAGACGCAAACGCGAGCTCGACGCTGTCCTGTGCGCAGGAGCCGGCAGGAACCCTGCCGGGTCGAGTTCCGGCAGTCACCGCCGTTCCAGCCTGGCGCGGCCCATCGTCAGGTAACGCTACTCAACGACGATCTTTGCACCCGGCCCGCCCCTGACCGGGCGCACATAGTACAGGCCGGAAGCGAGTCGCGCGACGCGGTTCGGGCCGCATGTCAGGTCTGATACCTTGCGACCGCAGGCATCAAGCAACACCGCAGGCGAGAACCCGGGGTCCAGGAACAGCAGATTGCGCACGACGTGCGCAAGAGACTGAACCCGAACAGAACGAGAGTGACTGCCCGGCTCGGCGATACCCGCACCAACACGGGTACGCGTGCCTATGGAGTCCACCAACTGCGGTTCGCTCAGTGAAGTCACCTTGAGACTGACGACCTCCTCGCCATGGGTCGCGGTGGTGTACACCGTCAGGTCGGGCGTGGAGTCGGCCTCGCCCGGCGCCAGCGAGTCGTAGAAAGGCACGCCCGGCTCAGCACATCGTCCGCGCACGCAGCAGACCACAACCCAGCCGGGCACGCTGTCGAGCACGCGGTAGTCAAGCCGGTAGACGTCCGGCTGCGTGCCGGTGTTGGTGAGCGTGAAATGGAACTCGGCCAGGTTGCCGGGTTCAACCTGCTGCAGAGTGTCAGAACGGCAGACCAGGGTAAACGGTGAAGCAAGCACCCTCGTGCCGGGAAGGATGACGCCTGCCGCCAAGACCAGCAAACAGAGCATCTTCACGGAATGGCTCATCGTCGGACTCCTTTCGTGGCCGTGAACCGGTGAACAACAGCGGCCTGCAGCACCTGACGCGTGCCCGGCGCCTGGACAAACGCCACCGCGCCCAGGCGCACCCGGTTCCATTTGCGGTCAAGAACGAACGACTCCCTGACTGTCAGGGTATCGCGTCGTGAAAGCAACATCGGACGACCGGTCGGGCCGGGCAGCATCGCCCGCATGACGCGGTTGAATACCGAGTCGGTGGCGCCCGGCAAGTCGCTGCGGACACTATCCTCAACCAGCACAACAAACAGCCGGAGGGTCTCGGCCGGCGTCGAGTCAACGCCGCTGATTGTGGCCGCAATCTCTCCGCCGGTTGAATCCATCTCAGCGGCCAGGCAGAGCTGGGCCTTGGGCGTTACGCTCTTGGCCGCCAGGATGTAGCTGCGGAACGTCTCGTAGTTGCGTTCCGGCCCGGACGTGCGCACCGGCGGCCCGCCGTCGAAAACTGTGGCCGGCTCGCCACCCTGGTCGTAGTAGTACGCCCGCCGTTCCTCGACGTATTCGGGCGACAAGGTGTCGCCCGCCACCCGGCGATGATACGCCACCACTACGACGCTGTCGGCGAGCTCGCTGGCCAGGCTGTCAAGGGTACGCGCGGCATAGGGGCAGTAGGAGCACCGCTGCCAGGTGAAAAGCTCGGCGAGCACCACGCGGTTGGTCGGAATGATGGGCTGCTCGGGTGCGGCCGAACAACTCGTCAGGGCGACCAGGCCACCGAGGGAGGCCAGCAAGACAGACCTGGTCGCCACTGACGTGAGCATCGTCCTCTAGCGGGCGACGACGAGCTTGACCGCGCGTGCGCCCTGGTCCGAGATTAGTCGAACGAAGTACGCGCCGCTGACCGCCTCGCGGCCATGGACATCGGTCAGGTCCCAGACCGCCTGCCCGGTGCTGCTCGCCCCGCGCACCAGCCACTTCACCAACCGGCCGTCAACATCAAACACTCCTACCTGGCCGGTGCTGCCGCTCGGCAACTGATACCGCAGGTCCGCACTGCTGCGCACCGGGTTGCGCCCTGTGCCCAGCAGTAGGCCGAACTCCCGCTCGCGCTCAGCCACGCCGGTAAGCGCCCCGCTCCAGAAGTCGTCGATGTACCATCCCTCGTCTATGCCGTTGTAGTCGCTGATGAACCGGAATCGAAGTTGGACCGTCTGGCCCCGGAAGTGAGCCAGATTGAAGCTGGCCTGCTGCCAGTTCGGCGAGTAACCGGAGTACTGGGCCAGGGGCCACCAGAAGAGCGAGCCGTTGCCGACTTCAACCAGACAGTAGTCGTAGTTCGCCTCCGTGGTGTACCAGTGCTGAAAGTGCATCCGGGTGGAGTCACCGATAGTGTAGAACGGCGTCATCAGCCGGGCATCGTTTTCGTTCGTGTACTGGTGGCTTCCGTCGTTCCCGCAATACCAGCTATGAGTCGGCGAAACGCTGCGATAGGTGCTCAGGTGCCACCCGTCAAGGATGCCGTTGTGCGACCAGCCGTGCTGGCCGTACTCCATGTTGTCGAAGAAGCCCGGTGTGGCAGTGATATTCAGTGGAAAGTCAACCGTGTCGGTGCTCAAGTCCGAGCCGGTCACAATCAGGCGCAGGGACGCGATGTGCGGGTCCGGGCAGCCACTCGACACGCTGATACCGAACGGCGTCAGGGCGTAGCCGTCCTCGGCCACGGCAATCGGACCGAAGTTCGCGGTCGCGGTAGTCACGGTCACATAAGGGTCCGTGGTCGAGAGCACGGCGCTTGCACCCAGGGCATCGGCCGAGCCGATGTTACGCAACCCCACAGTCAGGTCGAAGTCGCCGCCCGGAGCCGGCAGCGCCGCCTGGTAGCCGACGAACTCGAGCGCCGGTCTGGGCATTACCGCAGCGCAGGCACCTTGGAACATCTCCCGTGTCGAGTTGTCCTGCACAAAGACCACGAACTCACAGTTGCGCGCCACCCAGCTCGGGTTGATGCTGAAACTCCTCGTTCGTACCACCGAGTCGCCGGCCGGTACTGTTATCGCCTCACCCGAGGCGCTGGGCAGCATGGTCCGCTCGACGTCATGCAGGCTGTCCACCCCCTGCCACGGGTAGTAGATGTGACTCTCGGTCAGTGCGGTATGCAACTGGCCGCTCTGCGGGGACGAGCCGGGGTTGCGCACGACGATGCGCAGACTGCCGTTTCGGCTGACTGAGTCGTACGTAACGCCAAGGTCAATCTCCAGCGGGGCAGGAATCGTCATCCGGTAGTCGAAGTACGCCCGGTAGGTCGGGTACATCGTGCCCGTGTGCAGCCCGCCGACAATCGGGTTGGAGCCGTCGAGCACCACGGTCGGGTAGCCTGAGTTGCCGTAGTAAGCCCGGCGTGCCGATGCCGTCGAGGTGTAGAACGGGTCGCTGGACGAGGCGTGGTAGGCGATGACCACGACCGAGTCGAACGCCCGGAACTTCAGCTCCTCGCACCCGCGGGCCGCGCCCGGGCAATAGGTGCACCAGGTCGCGGTGACGTCTTCGATGACCATCACGCGCTGCGAGGCACTGGCCAGGGTGGCCAGCACCAGCAGGGCGACGAACACAGACCTCTTTCTCATATGTTCCTCCTTTCAGGAACAGGATGCTGCCGGTCTGCCGGCAGCAGGTTTGCGGCCTATCCAAGGCCCATACACGGTAATCATATGCTTGTGCTTACTTGGTGGACAAAGGCCCACTGCTGCAGGAGGGTGGCGATGCCAAGGTAGACCAGCCCGGCAATCAGCAGCGCGATTGGGACCGCTCGCTCCTTTCGGGCCCGGCCTCGCCGAGAGGGTCGGACATCGGTCGCGGGAGGCGGACCGCCTCCACTTGCTCGGCGAGTCACGAGTTCCACCTCCGGCCCAGCCGCAGCAAGTACGTCAACCCGTTCATAACCGCGTCTCGCTCCTGACGCTCAAGGCCGCACCGATGGCACCGACAACTGCGGCTGGTCGGGGACCGGCAGGTGCACGCCGAGCCTCTCCCAAAGCAGCGACCGGATGCACGGATTCAGCACCACACCACCGGTGAGTGCCACCTCGGGGGCGAACCCGAGGTTGAGTTCCCCGACCGTCCTGAGTCAGGCCATTCATCATGCTTTGGCGCCGCCGCAGCCGGAACCAGACTTAGCCTCTGCCGCCGCGGCTGGTGTGTAGTATAGCCGGCAGAAGCAGTGACCGTCCTGGGCAGTTTCGTCCTTCAAGGTCGGACAAGGGCAGAGCACGTCTTTGGCCGGGTCGAGGGGATGTGATTGCTTACACGGGCAGTAGTACTTGCCGAACTCGGCGAAGTTCCTCGCCAGGAGATTTGACACCTTGAGCGTGCGCTCGGTGTCGGGGTTGAGCACGTAGCCCAACCCCTCACCGACCTTGCGCGCCCGCTCGATGTTGGCTCGGTCGGAGGCGCTGAGTTCCATCGCCGCTCCTTTAGGGTGCTACCACCCAGAAGTCCAGCCCGGCATTGTATGCCGGCATCGCCCCGCCCTTGCACAGAAACTGAAGCGGCAGGGCTATCTTGGGCCGGATGGAGAGCATCGGAATCGGCTTGTAGACAACGCCGACCTGGGCCAGGTGCCGGTCCTGCTGTGTGTTGTCCTTGGCCGTGCCGTTGTACTCGGTCTTGGCCTGCATCGTGCCCACCAGCGACGCCCAGAGCTGAAAGCTCTTCGTGAAGTCGTAGTCGAGTTTTACCACGTACTCCAGCATGTCGCCGACCTTGGTCGTATCGTTGGTCTTGCCGTTCAGCCAGTAGGCTGCCCGCGCGTGAACCACCGCTTTGCCGAGCGGCTTGGTCGTAGCAATAATGCCCAGCGCGCCGGCCATCTTGCCGTCGCCGATTTTCGGCTTGGCGTCCTTGCTCGCCGTCGGAAGTCCGAGTGCCGCAACCGCGGTCAGCTTCACGGGAACGAGCTTGCCCGCGATGATGCCGTAGCGGGTGTGGAACTCGACATCGCCAACACCCAGCGAGCTGAGCGTATCCTGCGACTTGCTGGCAAGCGGCGCCATGAGCAGGACTTCCCAGTTCTTGAGCGGGGCCAGACCGGCCAGCAACATGCCGCTGATGGTTGTGGTCTTCTTCTTGTTCTCGAGGTCCTTCCATTCCTTCGCGGTCCAGTCGTAGGTCTTGGCGGTCTGGGAGTAACCCAGGTCCAGCTCGGCAATGAACTGCATCGGCTTCAGGGTCCCGGCGCCGCGTCCGATGAGCGGTGTCGCGGTCGCCACACTAGCGGCCACAGCAAGCAGGGCCGCTGCGGTCAGGGTTCTTCTCACGCTTTCCTCCTTGGTTTGTCGGTCTTTCTTCTACGCTGCCTTCTACCATCACGCGCTCGAGCACGGCGCGCACCTGCAGGAGCGCGTCAACGAAGCGCGGAGCCACCCGGTCACGCGGTCGCGGCAGTTCGAACCGGAAGTCGGCGGCAACTCGGCCCGGCCGGTCTGCCATTACGACCACGCGGTCACCGAGGTAGACCGCCTCGTCGATACTGTGGGTCACGAACAACACGGTCTTGTTGGTGCTCTGCCACAGGGCGAGTAGCTCGTCCTGCAGCCGATGCCGGGTGCGCTCGTCCAGCGCCCCGAACGGCTCATCCGCGAGCAGCAGGTCCGGGTCGGTCGCCAAGGCACGTGCGATGGCAACCCGCTGCTGCATTCCACCGGACAGCTCATAAGGACGACTGCGGCGAAAACGACTCAACCCGACCAGTTCGAGCAGCTCCTCGGCACGCCGCCGCCGCTCGACCCGGGCCACGTTCCGGAGCTCCAGCCCGAACGCAACGTTGTCAATCACATTGCGCCAGGGCAGCAGCGAATACTGCTGGAACACCATCCCGGTGGCGCGGCGCGGGCCGGTTACTTCAGTCCCGGCAATCTCGACCCGACCCGCGGTCGGGCGGTCCAGCCCGGCGATGATGCGCAGCAACGTGGTCTTGCCGCATCCGGTCGGGCCAACAACGCAGGCGAAGACGCCCGGCTCGAACTCGAGGCTTACGTCGGCCAGGGCGGTGACCGGCGTGCCCGCGCCGTCGAAGATACGGGTGACGCCGCTTGTCCTGATGCCTGCCGCCATCAGTGGGCCTTTGCCTGCCAGCCGACCAGCGGCCGCCCCAGAAGTGACACGCCCCACGACAGCAGCGCGCCGACCGCGCCGATGAGAATCATCCCGGCGATGAGCACGTCCATCTCGGCGAGCTGGTACGCATAGATAATCAGGTAGCCGATGCCAGAACTCGACCCGGGCAGCATCTCGGCCGCAACGATGACCATCCACGCCGTGCCCAGCCCGACACGCAGCCCGGTGAACACCGCGGGCATCGCGGCCGGCAGGATGACCTTGCGGAAGAGCTGCGCGCCGTTCGCCCCGAGTACCTTGGCCGACTCGATGTACACCTCGCGCACGCCGATGACGCCATCAATCGTATTGAGCAGTATCGGAAAGAACGCACCGTAGAACAGGATGAAGAGCATCCCGACCTGCACGGTGTCGAAGATGGTGTCGGAGTAGCGCATGCCGAAGACATTCACGACCGTGTAGGTCTTGAACACCGCCATTGCGAACGGTATCCAGGCGATCGGGCAGAGCGGGCGGAACATCTCGACGAGCGGGCCGACCAGCCGGCGCACGGCTGTGCTCCGACCCATCAGCAGGCCGAGCGGCACGGCAATCACGACGGCAAGCAGGAACCCCATCAGCACCCGGAGCCCGGACACGGTGAGGTTGTGCAGCAGCGAGCCGGTCTCGACCACGTCGGCCAGCGGGTGCAGCAACCGGCCCAGCACGACCTCGACCCGTGGCAGCAGCCACGGGTTGTTCAGGCGGACTGCCGCCAGCTCCCAGCCTGCCAGAAACAGCACCGGCAGTACGAGCCCGAACAGGATACGCCCGGGCCTGCGCCAGTGCCGCTCCATGCTGCGTCGCTTTCCTGGTGTCTGCTACTTCTTTGGTATGCGGGCCTGGGCACCGGCCAACGCCGGTTCGAGCAGCGAGAAGTCATACGACAGCTTCTCGAACTCTTCCCGCGTCTTGTCCTTGAGCTGATTCGTAATCTTCCCCAGCTTGGCCATCTCCTGGTACCAGACCCACATTCCGTCACGGAAAGCCTGGTCCGGCTCCATCGAGTAGCCGGATGTGGCCATCGAGACCACTTCGACCTCGGGCGTGGTGCCAATCCACTGTGCGACGTACTGCACGGCCTTATCCCGGTGCGTGTTGATGTAGTGCGTGGCCACGGCCATCAGCTCAAGGAATTTCTGAATCTGCGGGCCCTGCCGCTCGATGGCGGCGGTGTTCGCAGCAATGCCGCAGCACGGGTGGTCCTTGAAGACTCCGGGCGGCAGGTCGTGCAGCTCGGCAACGCACCGGCCGATTCCTTTGGATTCAGCAACGGCGCACCACGGGTTGTTCGAGACGTATCCGTCAATCTGGTCGGTCTGAAGTCCCGTGTTCAGGTTGGCTTCGTCCTTCATCAGGACGAGCAGTACCTTCGCCTTGGTATCGGCGACGTCGTTGGTGAAAGTGATGCCTTCTTCCTTCAGCGCCCGCTTGAAGATCAACTCGGCAACCGCGACCGGGTTCTTGAATCCGATGCGGACCTGCTTGGTCTGGGCCTTGAGCCACTCGACGAACGCAGGCCACGACTCGAGGTCCAGCTCCTTCTTCATTACCAGCATGTCGCCCTTTGAGTGCAGCGGCGCGATGAGCTTCATCGGCGAGCCTTTGTCGATGAAGAACTCCTCCGCGGCCACGCCGCCAAAACCGACGTCGAACGTTCCTTGACTCATCGCCGCGGGCATGTCCGACCCGCCGCCCGCCTTGAACAACTCGACCTCACAGACGACATTCTTGCCGTCGTGGAGCTTGTACAGCTCCTTGGGCCGCACCTCCTCGAACCAGATACCATACGGCTTCTCGAACTCCCTGCCGGCCAGCGCGGCCACGTACAGCGCCGAATGGTGGTCGTGGCCGACATGGCCGACCTTGAGCACCACCAACTTGGCCGGCTGGGCAATCGCTGCCCCAGCCAGCAGCAGCAGACATACAGCCCTTCTCACTTCATCTCCTTTGCGTTTGTCGGCGGCAGGAGCCACCCCACTCCTGCCGCCTTCTCTTCCAGCTTACTTCTGGCCCATATACCAGCCGCGGCCGACCTTGTGCGCGTGGGCCGCGTCGCGCCACAGGTTGACGAGGTTGGTCGCGAACCCGAACAGCTCGGGCCCGAAGTTCTTGAGGATGGTCGGCTTCAGGTCGACTTCGACCATCTTCTTGTATTCGTCAAAGCACTTGGCGTACTCGTCGGTCTGGTCCTTGACTTCAATGACCTTTAGCCCGTGCTTCTTCATCAGGTCGGCCCAGCCCTGGAGCGTCTCCATGTATGGGAACGCCATAGACTCGTACAGCTTGGCGAGCAGTGGTTCTTCGACCTGACCGGTGATGACCCAGTCGGTGAAGATAATCTTCCCGCCCGGCTTCAGCACGCGGGCCGCCTCGAACATGAGCTGGTCTTTGTCCGTGACGTAGCACCATGCCTCTTGTCCCCAGACCACGTCAAAGGTCTCTTTCTTGAACGGCATGTCCATGGCGTTGCCCTCGACAAAAGTTATCATGCTGTCGAGGCCCGCAGCCTTGGTCCGTTCAATCGCCTTGGTGAGCATCGTCTTGGTGAAGTCGAGCCCGGTCACTTTGACGCCGTACTTCTTGGCAATGTGCCGCGCCGGCGCGCCCAGTGCGCTGCAGACGTCGAGCACGTGCATTCCCGCCTTCAGGCCCACGGCCGCGGCCATCCGGTCGGTCACTTCGTCCTTGCCCGAGTGTATCTGCTCGGACATCACTGCTTCCCACAGCAAGCCGCCCGGACCGTCGTACACGTCCTGGACGTCCTTGCCGGTGTAGTCGTATCGCTTCTGCACAATTTCTCCTTAGTTCATTGTTTGTCCTGCGATTGTCCGGCCGCCGCCCGAAAGCGCCCGGCCCGGACGTGGAAACGGTGTTATTCGGTCAGCCGGCAGACTGCCGGCGCATTGCCGGGTGGTCACCTGCCGAGCTTCCTTACGATTGTTGTGAGGATACGGATGGAACGCTGGAGGGCCCGCGGTCTCCAGGGCACACGGCCCCGGCTCCCTGCCGGAGTCACGGTATGCACCTCAACGGCGTAGGCATAACGAGTTCATGTTAGCGATTCAACGACACTTGTCAAACCCGGCCCGGCAGGGCCGGAGCCTGGTCGAGAACGGTGCCGATTGACATCCGCTGCTGCCTGAGGCATAGTAGGACACGCGCCATAGAATATCCGGGCTCCTGCCCAGCGCACTACTGCTGGCAGGTACCATGCACGGACATTTCCCGGCCCCGGCTGATTCGGTCGTCCAGTCCGTGTTCTGCCGCCAGCAGGTGATGAGCGAGCGCATCAGGGACGTGAGTTACGACGCCGATTACCGCTACACCGAGGTAGACGTGCGACAGGGTCGGACCCGCCGCGTCTCCTGCCTGCGCCGCGTCTCGATGAAGGGTTACGAGCGTCAGCGCCATGATATCAGGTCGGTGACGGTGGACGGACGGCGCCTGTCCGGCCGGGAACTGGAGCACGAAGTGAACGACCTGCGCTCCAAAGGACTCGTGGCCGGCAACACACGGATGCCATTCATGACCGAGACGCGGGACGAGTACCGCTATTCGTTGCTCGGCGAGGAGTCACTGCACGGCTCGAAAGCATGGGTGCTCGGTTTCCAGCCCCGAAGTACCTCGTCGCGTTACATCCGGGGCCGCGCCTGGGTGAGCAAAGACAGCTTCGACGTTGTCGGGCTTCAGTTCGCCCCCGCGAGAGTCCCTCTTGTCGTGTCTGCTGCCGACATGAACCTCGAATACGGTCAAGTTGATGGAGCATGGCTACCGGTGCGTTTCACAATGACAATGGACCTGAAACTGAAGGTTCTGATTACCGTGCTGGACCGGCACCTCGAAATCGAAGATCGTTACTCGGGCTACGTTCTCAACGCCGGCCTCAATGATTCTCTCTTCGACCGACGGGTGGCACTGCCGCCATGAGCACGGTGGGGCTGACGCTGGCTGCATTTATCTCCGGCTCGCTGCCGTTCTCATACTGGCTGGCGCAGCTCGCCGGCAGGGACCTGAGGCAGGTCGGCGACGGCAATCCGGGTACGGTCAACGCATTCAAGGCAGCCGGTCCTGTTGTCGGCACTGCCGCCCTGCTGCTCGACTTCCTCAAGGGCATGGCGCCGGTCGGCGCTGCGGTATGGCTGTTGGGCATCCGCGGCTGGCCCCTGCTGCCCGTCGGCATCGCGCCGGTACTGGGGCACGCCTTCTCCCCGTTTCTGGGGCTGCGCGGGGGCAAGGCAATTGCTGTGACCTTTGGCGTCTGGTCCGGCATCACACTCTGGGAAGCTCCGTGCCTGCTCGGCGTGGCGTTCCTCTTCGGCCGGTTTGTGCTGCGTATGCGCAACGACGCGTGGGTTGTCATGCTCGGCATGCTGGTGCTGCTCGCCTATGTTGCCCTGCGGCTGCGCGAGCCGCAGTTGGTCGCGCTGTCCCTGCTCAACACTGCCCTGCTCGCCTGGACCCACCGCCGCGTACTGCTCGACCGCTAGTATGTTCGGCTGGAACTGGTTCATCGACTCTCATCGCGTCCTCATCTTTGTCGGCGTGCAGGCTGTGATTGCGGTAATCAACGCGCTGCTGATGAAACGGCTCTCGGCCTTCCCGTCAACGCAGGACCGACTCAGAGTATCGGTGCTGCTGCCGGTGCGGGACGAAGCGGCTCACGCTGGAGCATGCATCTCGTCGCTGCTGGCCCAGGACTACGACGACCTCGAACTGCTCGTGCTTGATGACGGCTCGACCGACGAGACCGCCGCTATCCTCGCCAGACTCGCACACCCGCGACTGCGCGTGCTCTCGGGTCAGCCCCTGCCCTCGGGCTGGGTCGGCAAGAGCTGGGCCTGCCAGCAACTGGCTGATGCCGCGACCGGCGAGCTGCTGCTCTTCACCGATGCGGATACGATTCATGCACCGGCCACGGTGAGGCGTGCCGTCGCGGCGCTGGCGGCAACCCGGGCTGACCTGCTGACCGCGGTCACGCGCAACGAAGTACTCACCCTGGGTGAGCAGGTGACCGTGCCTTTCCTCGTCTGGAGCATCGGCACACTGCTGCCGCTCGGCCTCGCCTACCTGCTTTGCCGAACGAGCGGTTTCTCTGCGGCCAACGGCAAGTTCATGCTCTTCCAGCGCTCGGCCTACGAGCGCATCGGCGGCCACGCCGCGGTGCGAGACGACGCGACCGAGGACCTGGCGCTGTGTCGGCTGGTCAAGCGACACAACCTGCGCTGGCGGCTCATGGACGCCTCTGCCGAAGTGTCGGCGCGCATGTACTCAGGTTTCAGCGAGGCGGTCGAAGGTTTCAGCAAGAACTTTTTCGCCCTGTTCGGGTACCGGCTACTGCCCGCCTTGTTTGTCTGGTGCTGGATGCTCCTCATCACCTGGCACCCGCTCGCGTCGGTCGCGGCCGGCATCGGACTGGGCCGGTACGACGGCCGGTTCGCCGCCGCGGTCGCCACGGTCCTGCTGACCGGACTGCTCTGGCTGCTCGTCGCGCTCAAGTACCGCATGCCGAAGCGGCTGGCCCTGCTCTACCCGCTCACCATTATCGTGTGCGCATACGTCGGCCTGCGCTCAATCGTGCTGACCGCCTCCGGCCAGACCACCTGGAAAGGCCGGGTACTGACGCGACACCGGGTCAGGCTGCTGTAGTCCGGCCGGCTACCACTTGTGGAAGATGACGAAGACCGCAGCGGCAATCAGCACGAACCCGACCAGGTAGTTCCAGCGGAACTGCTCTTTGAGATAGGTCACCGAGAAGACCGCGAAGACGACGAGGGTGATAACTTCCTGGATGGTCTTGAGTTGGGCCGCGGTGAACTGGCCGTGGCCGAGCCGGTTGGCCGGAACCTGGAAGCAGTACTCGGCAAAGGCGATGCCCCAGCTTGCCAGTATCGCAATCCACAGGGGCGCGCTCTTGTGCTTCAGGTGACCGTACCAGGCAAACGTCATGAAGATGTTAGAAACGAGCAGCAGGGCGACGGTCTTCACGGCCCGAAGTATCGCAAGAAACCGGCCGAGGTCAAGTCGGCGCTGATTTGCACGCACCGGAATGATGCTATACTTGGCCCGATGAGCTGCCGCGCCCGAGTCGCAGTCGTCGGCCTTGCGTTGTGCCTTCAGGCGTGGGCCGGGCCGGTTCAGCGCTACGGTCCGGAAACGTGGTTCGAGCAGGACCCGAAACCGGTTCCCATCGAGTCCGAGTCCATCGGCAATCCGCTTGACTACGCCGGCGCGCGCATCGGCCTCGACGTCCGCAACGTCGAACTCCCGCGTGGCTGGGAAGGCGGCTACCGCTACTGCTGCCGCTTCCCCATCATAGACTACGTCTCCAATCGCCCGCTATACATGAAGCAGTGGACCGAGGACCAGTCCAAGGCAATCGTCGAGAAACACCGAAGCGACGGCATAGGAGCGTGCGAGCGTGCGCTTGAAATTCTGGATGTGACTGCCCCACCGTATCCCCGAAGACAGACGACGGCACGAGAAGATGATTCAGCGCTTCTCGGCGTGGAACGCGAACTTGCCCGTCATGGCTATGCGCCCGAGTTCCAGGCAGTGATAGTGCGACTGTGTCGCGCAATGACAAACGTCTGGCGTGCAACGCAGGCAGCGAGGAAAGAACTGGCTGCCGGTGATTCCGCATTCTTTGCAGAGAACCCGGGATACTATCTCGCACCCGACGGCAAGCGTATGGCCGAACTCACCGGCAATACCGATGGCCAACTCGACTACATCGGCAGAGCCCGCCGTGTGCAGGTGAGCCGCATCCTCGTCGGCGCAAAGGACCTGGCCGCAGCGGTCGCGACTTACACCGGCGCAACGTCGGGCTGGAAGGCGTCCGACTTCTTCGCCGATACTGCCGCGGCGCACGATGTCGTGTCGCTCAACGCGCTGTTTGGACGTGTAGTAATCGCGGGGTACGGCAAAGACCGGCACGTTGAAAACGCCGCCCTGCTGATTGACCTCGGCGGAAATGATGCCTACCTGAACAACGCCGGTGGATGTGGCCACTCAGGTGGAGTTGCGGTATGCATAGACCTCTCGGGCAACGACCGGTATGACGCGCCCGATTCGAGCTACGTGCAGGGGTTCGGATTCCTGGGCGTCGGGATGCTCGTGGACCTCGCGGGCAACGACGTGTACAAGGCGAAGCACTTCTCGCAGGGCGCGGGCGTCTTGGGCGTCGGCGTGCTCTGGGACAAGGCTGGTAACGACACGTTCAGCGCCCACACGTTCTGCCAGGGCGCGGGGATGTTCGGTCTCGGCATGATGCTCGACGACTCGGGCGACGATATCTACGACTGCGCCTCGAATGGACAGGGGTCGGCGACTACGCTTGGCTTGGGCGTGCTCTCCGACCTCGAAGGCAACGACAAGTACCGGCTGGCAGTCGACACGACCAAGGACGCGCTGGGCGGACTGCCCGGTTACGGACAGGGCGGGGCGCTATCGTTCCGCGCCTACCCGTGGGAGAAGAAACTCGTCGCCTACGGAGGCGTCGGCATGCTCGTAGACAACAAGGGCAATGATGACTACGTCAGCAACGGTTGGTGCTCGCAGGGCGGGTCATACATCATGTCGCTCGGTGCGCTGGTGGACAATGAAGGCAACGACCACTACAAGTGCGGCACCGGTCAGGGCTCGGGCATCCACGTCACCAATGCCATCCTGATAGACAAGAAGGGCGACGACGTTTACGAAGGCGGGTTCCGCGCGGGCGGCTCCGGCGGCGACCGCTCGCCCGGGTTCCTGATTGACTACGAGGGCAACGACATCTACAAGTCCGCGACCTCTTCCTACGGCACCGCGTGCAAGCCGTTCGCCTACTCTCTGTTCATCGACTACAAAGGAGACGACCAGTATATCTGTGAGCGGCCCAAGGGCGCCATCCTGATGAACGACTGGCACAGCTTCGGCGGGGTCTGGCCCGAGTCTGACCCGAACCAGTGGCCCTATGCCATCAGCCTTGACCTCGGCGGCAACGACGACTATCAGGTGCGCGACCGTGCCAACAACTCCGTGACCCACAGCTTCGGCCACGGCATCCATCTCGACATGGAACGGAAGGGCGGCGGCGTGATCGGCCTCGTCCACAAGCCGCCGCTTGGAGGTGGCTTCCACGAGTTGGCCTTCCGAGACTGGACGACCATGAACCTCTATGCACTCAGCACCCACGATCCACTCTGGAAGCTCAACAAGATGGGCGAGCTGCTGGGGTCGGATTCGGACACCATACACGCGAAGTTGGTGTCTGCGCTGATGGGGGCTGACCGCGAGCTTGCACGGAGTCTCATGGAATGCCTGCACTACTGGTTCGTCCAAGACAAGGTCGGCACTGGAGAACTGGCAGAGGTACGCAAGCTGCTGAAAGCGCGTGACCCAGAGGTCCGGCTCACCATCGCCGATGACCTCGGACTCTGGAAGATGCGCGGGGCTGAGGATGCTCTGGTCGAGACGGCGAAGACCGACTCGAACGCGCAGGTGCGGCGGTTCGCCCTGCGGTCGCTCTTGCGGCTCGAATCGGTGAAAGCGCTCTCCATCGCCCGCAAGCTCGCGACCGAGGATACATCCGAGGACGTCAGGCGGATGGCGGTGATGCTGGTCGGCAAAGTACGGCCCTCGGGCGAGGTGCTCGCGCTGCTCCGCTGGGTGCTGGCCGAGGACAAGGCGTCATCCGTGCGCTATGCCGCGGCCGACGCGATGGGCAATCTCGGCAACCCGGACGCGGTCGAGTACCTGCGCGAAGCCGCCAATACCTATGACGTCTACGTGCAGCGGGCCTGCGGCAAGGCGCTCTGCCAGCTCTACCAGGTCGAGGGCGTCCAGTTACTCATCAACTCGCTCTCGTTCCCGTCCATCGATGCCTTTTACAACTACGACCGGAACGTGCCGAACTACATCTCGGCATATGCCGGGTTCGACCTGCCCGACACCGAACGCTACGAACAGGCGCACTGGCAGAAGTGGTTCGACACGCACAAGGACTCTATCGACATCAAGGCCAATGCCGACGCCTTCCGCGCCTACACCGCGATGACCGACTCGGTGCGCGGCGAGCCCGACTCGGTCCAGCTTCCCCGCTACGAGGCATTCCTCATGCGCTTTCCGAAGCACACCCGGGCGCGGGCCGAACTCGCGGGCAAGCTCAACTCACTGGCCTGGACCCTCGCCACGACGCGGGACATAACCCAATCCCGCCGAGGGATTGGGATTGTGTCCCAAGCCAAGGCAAGACTCGCCCTCAAGTATGCCCAACGCGCCGTCGAGCTCTCCGACGACCCGAACATCTGGGATACGCTGATAGAGGCGTACCTGGCCAATGGCATGAAGGAAGACGCGCTGTGGGCAACGCAGGAGGCGCTCAAGAAGCACCCGGACAATCAGATGCTAAGAGACAGACTGCACAAGCTGGAAAGGAAGTAGTCAGTGGATTCGAAGCTGGTCACCGACCTGAGACGAGAGCTGGCCGAACACGCGGACGAGCGCTACCGGGCGTCAATCCAACGGTTCTTCAAGGAGCCGATAGAGGTCTACGGCGTCAGGACCGCGGACGTGCGCCGGATATCGCAGAAGTACTTCAAGCAGGTCAAGGGTCTGTCCAAGGACGAGGTGCTGGAGATATGCGAGTTGCTGCACCGCGGCACGAAGTTCGAGGAGCACGGCATCGCCTTCAGTTGGGCCGGGAAGCTCGCTTCGCAGTTTGAGCCCGCGGACTTCAGGATGCTCGAGCGCTGGCTAAAACTCCACGTCTCCAACTGGGCCGCATGCGACAGCCTGTGCTGCGGCCCGCTGGGCGAGTTTCTGCTCAAGTTCCCGCAGTTCCTGCCCCGTGTGCAGGCGTGGTCGAAGTCGAAGAACCGCTGGCTGCGCCGTGCTTCGGCGGTAGCGATGATTCTGCCCGGCCGGCGCGAGCTGTATCTCGACGTCGCCTATCAGACGGCCGACATCCTCCTGCGCGATGAGGACGACATGGTGCAGAAAGGATATGGCTGGATGCTCAAGGAAATCAGCAACAAGCGGCCGCGCGAGGTGCTCGACTTCGTGATGAAACGGAAGACCGTGATGCCGCGCACGGCCCTGCGCTACGCCATCGAGAAACTACCGCCCGCGTGGAAGAAGAGAGCGATGGCGAAGCCCGAGGCCCGGTGAGCCGGCGCGCGGCCCCTTCTCTTGCTGTCAGCCTGCCTGACCTCAGTGGTCGCAGAGGTTGGCGCCCACCTGGAGGGTTCCGGCGAGATAGTCTTCAACAAGCTTCTCCGGAATCTCGGGCGACGCGCCGACGACGACCTTGATGTTATTCTCCGTGAACAACTGCTGGGCACGCTGACCCATGCCGCCGGCGATGATTGTGTCCGTGCCGAGCCCGTGCAGCCAGCGCGGCAGCACGCCCGGTTCGTGAGGCGGAGGTGTCAGCAACTGCTTCTTTGTGACTTTCCTGGTCTTTTCGTCCACATCCAGCAGCGCAAACTGCTGACAGTGGCCGAAGTGGGCGCATAGCTTTCCCTCGGCCAGGGGGATAGCGATCTTCACGATTCGTCCTTTCCACTATTGTCTGTCCTGGTCTTTTCGTCGTCCAACGCGAGCAGCGCCCGGGTTATTGCCCGCAGCGCCTTCGCGGTCGGCGTTGATGCGAAGTGATACACGAATGCCTGACCGTTGTCGCAGGCCTCGGCGACCTTCGGGTCAATGGGGACAGAGCAGAGAAACGGCACAAGCATGTCCCGTGCGATCTGCTGGCCGGCACCGGAGCGGAACACCTCGGTGACTTCACCGCACTTCGGGCAGGCGAATCCGCTCATGTTCTCGACAACTCCCAGCACCGACACCTTGAGCCGGCGGCAGAAGTTGACGGACTTGCGTACGTCTATCGCCGCGACCTTCTGGGGCGTCGTGACGACGATGGCGCCGTCTACCTTGCCGATGAGTTGCACCACCGAGAGCGGCTCGTCACCGGTACCGGGCGGCGAGTCAATGATGAGGTAGTCCAGGTCTCCCCAGGCAACGTCCTTGAGGAATTGCCGCAGGACTCCCATTTTCAGCGGGCCGCGCCATATCACGGCATCGTCCGGGTTATTCAGGAAGAAGCCGATGGACATAACCTTGAGTCCGCCGACTTCGACGGGGACCAAACCTTCGGAGCCCAACCGCAGTTGTTCGTGCTCGAGCCCGAGCATCGTCGGCACGCTGGGCCCGTGGATGTCGGCATCCAGCAACCCGACCTTCTTGCCCTCGAGCATCAGCGCGACCGCGAGGTTGACGGCGACCGTGCTCTTGCCGACCCCGCCCTTGCCCGACAGCACGACGACCTTGTGCCGTATCCGGCAGAGCCGGGACGCGAGCATCTGGCGGTCCTTGAATTCCTCGTCGGTTTCATCATTCCTGCGTGCCGCAGCGGCGCAGTTCTTGTCGCTGCAACTCGCGCACTCGGGCGCAGCGCCGGCGGTCTTCTTCTCGGGTTCGGGTTTCTCTGCCATGTAGCTACTCCTGTAGTTTAAGTTGGTGCCAGATATGCCGGATGTCCGCCGCTGCCGGGCTGGTAGTTTCCACCACGGCCAGTTCCTGCAATTGTGCCGAGGTCACGGCGCGGTCATAGCGGATGCGCCCGGCAACGCGAGCCCCGGCCCGCGATGCCGCGTCCTCAATGCGCTCTGCCAGCGCGGGGTTGACGTCCCACTTGTTCACGCACACCGCGGACGGGATGCTGAAATGCTTCGCCAGCGAGAGGGCTCGTTCCAGGTCGTGCTCGCCGGATACGGTCGGTTCCGTCACGACCAGCACCAGCGACGCACCGGTTACGGAGGCGATTACAGGGCAACCGATGCCGGGTGGGCCGTCGATGATTACGAGCGAGTGTCCTTCTCCATCGGCGATGCGGCGGGCCTCGCGGCGGACAATCGAAACCAGCTTGCCCGAATTCTCGGCCGCCACGCCCAGCCGGGCGTGGACCATCGGTCCGCAGCGGGTTTCCGAGACCATCCACTCGCCGCAGAGGCGTTCAGGAAAGTCTATGGCCTGCACCGGACAGAACCGGACACAAACGCCGCATCCCTCACACGAAGTCGGGTCGATAGAGAACGTGGTCTCACCCGGGACCTTCTCTTCCACCTTCACGGCATCGAACCGGCAGTGTGTCACGCAGAGGCCGCAGCGTATGCAGTCTTTGGGGCGGATTACCGCCTCGTGCCCGCGGCGGAACTCATGGCGTTCTTTCACCTCTGGTGAAAGGACGAGGTGCAGGTCTGCCGCGTCCACGTCGCAGTCGGCAATCACCGGCCGGCCGGCGAGCACGGCGAAAGACGCAGCCACACTGGTCTTGCCCGTCCCGCCCTTACCGCTGATGACGACGAGTTCCTTCACTGCCTGCGTCATCTGCCCTCTGTCACTCGCCGCCACAGGACGGCTTGCCGCAGCGCTCGCCGCGTCCGCAGCAGGTCTTGCCCGAGGACGAAAGCGAGCAGCCGCCGCCGTTGCGCGCGAGCCGGGCCTGGTCGCCTTTCATGATGAACCCGGAGCCGCCGCTTATCAACCGCCAAACCTCGCCGCCGCACTTCGGGCATTGCGTTAGTGGCGCTTCCGTCATCCCTTGCTGCTGCTCGAATCGTACGCCGCAGGCCCGGCATTCGTACTCATAGGTTGGCATGAACCATCTCCTTCATTGCTGATATGTTGTGCCACAACCGGAAGAAGTGGTCTCGATACTCCGGCAGAGCTTCGACGACAAGTTCTCCTCGGGAGTAGGCTTCAGCGATGCGCCGGTCATCCGGGATTTCCAGCAGAATCGGTATACTCTGCTCCCGGCAGAACGTGTGAACCCGCTCGTCACCGACTCCGACCCGATTGACGACCACGCCGAAGGGAATCCCGAGTTCCCGTACCATGTCCACTGCGAGCTTCAGGTCATTGAGACCAAATGGCGTCGGCTCGGTGACGAGCACGACGACATCCGCATCACGCAGGGTGGTAATCACCGGGCACGATGTCCCGGGCGGGGCGTCGAGAATCGCCGCCGTGCCGTCCTGCCTGCGTGCCTTGACCGCCCGGACAAGCGGCGGGGCCATCGCCACGCCCACGTCGAGCCGACCGGTGAAGAGCGTGATGTCGCCTGCCTGCATCGTCTCGACAAGGCCGATTCGGTGGCCCTGCTCGCTGATGGCCTTGCGGGTGCACACCCTGGCGCACCCGCCGCAGCCGTGGCACATCTCGGGGAAAAAGAGCGGCCTGGTGCCGAAGGAGACGAGGACATGGTACTGGCAGAACCGGCTGCATTCGCCACAGGCGTCGCAGCGGCTCTCATCCACAACCGGCACAGGAATAGTGACGACGTCCTCGCCCCGCGCCGTTCCTTTCAGGAAAAGATGGACGTTGGGCTCCTCGACGTCGCAGTCGAACAACTGCACCGGTCTGCCGAACACGCGCGCCAGGTTGACTGCGACCGTGGTCTTGCCGGTTCCGCCCTTGCCCGAGGCGACAGCGACAGTCATGCCGCTGCTCTGCCACGCCGCACCCAGCGACTTCAGCTTCGGCCTGACGCAGCCAATCGCCTCCCGCAGCGTGTTCGCGGCCAGCAGAGCGCAGTGCCGGTCTTCTTCAGGCAGCCCTCCCAGTTCATCCAGCACCGCCTGCTGGTCTATTCGGGCCGCCTGTTCCAGGGTCTTGCCCTTGGCCATGACCGTCACCATGCTGGCGCAGACGACCGAAGTTCCGCAGCCATCGGTCCAGAAGGTCGCCTCGGTAATCACGTTGTTCGCTACCCTGAGCCATATCTGCATCGTGTCTCCGCACGGCCCTGTGACCTGGCCGTACCCGTCCGGATAGTCCAGCGACCCGGCGTTCGGCGGATTCTGCCAGAGCTCCATCACCCGGTGCGAGTAGACCTTTCTCATGTCCCGGATGACTTTGTTCTGAAGCTCGCTGACCCAGTCGTCGCCGGCTTTGGTCATTCCGTTTTCAGGCACTGCGTTCCCGCTTGCGAATCCGGCCCGTGCCGGGCTGGTCTAGACCCAGTGTCCTTCAACATCGGCGGACTCTGCCGGCTTCAGCTTCCCGGCCTTGAACGCCGCGAGCGCGGCTGCAACCGTGGGCAGGTTGGTGTGGTACACCCTGACCCCGGCCGCAGAGAGCACCCGAAAAGCCTTGGGTCCGCAGTGACCGGTCACGAGCGCCTTCGCGCCGGACCGGACCACGGTTTCCGCTGCCTGAATGCCCGCGCCCTGGGCCGCGTTGATGCTCGGCTGATTGTCAACGAACTCGGACCTGCCGCTGTCGGTGTCGTGTACGACGAAGCCCGCGGCCCGGCCGAACCGGGTGTCGAGCGACGCTCCGGGGTCTTTCCCGGTGGCGGTGAACGCGACTTTCACTGGTTTTCCCTTCAGCCCGGCGCTACTTCGGGCACTTCTTCAGGCACAGAAACCAGTCAAGACAGCGAACATCCTCGCCCGGCTTCTCCATCCGTTCCTTGGCCGCGCCACACGAACCCGGCGGCGGGACGATGACATCGTCACCTGGCTGCCAGTTGGCCGGCGTGGCGACCTTGTGCTTGTCCGAGAGCTGCATCGCGACGAGCAGGCGCTTCACCTCTTCCATGTTCCGGCCGTTGCTCATCGGATAGTAGAGGATTGCCCGGACCTTGGACTCGGGGTCGATAACGAAGACCGCACGCACCGCCTGGGTCGTGCTGGCCGCGGGTTGAAGCATGCCGAACGCCTTGGATACCTCCATGGTCAGGTCACTGATGACCGGGAAGTTCACCTCAACCGACTTCATCCCTTTGTACTCAATCTTCTCCTTGATGGTGCGCAGCCACGCGATGTGACTGTAAGTGCTGTCAATCGAGAGCCCCAGGAGTTTGCAGTTGAGCTTCTCAAACTCGGGAGCCATGGTGGCAAAGGTCATAAACTCGGTGGTGCACACCGGCGTGAAGTCGGCCGGGTGCGAGAAGAAAATGACCCACTTGCCCTTGTAGTCGTCCGGGAAGTTCACCGGCCCCTGCGTAGTCTCCGCCTTGAAAGACGGGGCCTTCTCGCCAATCAGCGGCATTCTCGCTGTCTGTTCCATCACTGGTCTCCTCTTGGTTACAAAGTCACGTAATGGCGACCGCGCCCGCCCATGGCGGGCAGTGCGGTCGCTTCCTGGTGTCTACTTAGACGCAGAACCGGCCTCGAGCTCTGCAAGCCTCTTCTCGATGGCTTCGAGTTCCGAGCGGATTGCGTCGGCTTCGCGCTTGAGAGCCTGCTTCTCGGTTTCGGCGTCAGGCGCAGGAGGGTGGTAAGGCGCGGCATATCCGCGGAACCTTGCCCAGCCCGGCACCCCGGTGGCGCAGAACCGGTTGCGCCGGCCCCAGCCACCTCCGCCAAAGCCGCGGCCACGGCCCCATCCAAAGCCCATTCCGAATCCTCGTCCGAATCCAGGATTCGCATAGCCGGGCATTCCGTACCCGGCGCAGTATCCGGCCGCTCGGCCGGTCATCGGGTCCATTCCTGCGGGCCCGGTTCTGTCTCCTCTTGGCATTTCTTTTCCTTTCTTTTCGTTATTCTCTGACCATTGCGGCCCCACAGCCCGGGCACTTCTGACCCGAGCAGGGCACACCACGTTCATGCGGCGCGCGCTGTCCGCACTTCGGACATACACAGTAGCCCACGGGTCCAGCCGCCTTGGGTCCGCCCATGCGACCGAGCCCTCGGCCCTGCCCGCTGCCTTGCCCAATCCTCATACCGCGTCTTCCTTTCATGTCACTCCTTGTGTCGGCGACCACGCATTCGCTGGAAGCGATGTCGGCGGCGGCAGCAGCCCGGCATGCAGAACGCATCGCGGGCCAGTTCGCCGTTCAGCCATGCCTGGACAACCTTGTCCAGGTCGCCGGTCACGAACGGGACTACCCGTATGCCCTGGCTCGCCACCATGTCGTGCAGAGGCCGTGAAATCGCGCCGCAGACGAGCGTGCCGACACCCAACTCCACCAACCGCAGGACCCGGTTCATCGGCATGCCATCCAGGCGCGCTTCCTGTGCTTCGCCCACCAGACGGCCGTCCCTGACCTCGACGATACTGACTACCGGTGTTACGTCGAAAACCGGCGCTATCCGGTTGTTCCACGTTGCAAAGGCCGCTCTCATGTCACTCCTGTCAAATGCATAATTGATGCCACCCGACTGCTTCCGACGGCGAGTGCCGTAACTACATTGTTTCCAGGTTGTTATTGAATAGCGTCGCCGCCTGCCGGCAGTTGATATAGTAGCACAGGCGCAACTATGTCTCTAATTACAGTAGCGCAGGAGCTACTCTATTTCCCGCGGCGCGACCGACCGTCCTGCCTGGGCGGGGTGATACCCAGTTGTCTGAGCTTGCGGAACAGGGTGGTCTTGTGGATACCCAGTTCCCGCGCTGCGGCCAGGCGGTTGCCGTGGTTGCGCTGCAGGGCATCGCTGATGGTCTGCGCTTCAAGCAGTGCTCGCGCCCCACGCATGCCGGCTCTGCCGGCCGGCGCGCCGCCACGCGCGGTCAGTTCCGCCGGCAGGTGCTCGATGCCAATCTGACCGCTATCGCACAGGACAAATGCTCGCTCAATGACGTTCTCCAGTTCACGTACGTTCCCGGGCCAGTCGTGGGCCATGAGCAACGAGAGTGCCTCGGCGCTGACGCCGGAAACTGACTTCCCCTGGATGCGGTTGAACCGTTTCACGAACTGCTCGGCCAGCAGCGGAACGTCTTCCTTGCGGCGGCGCAGCGGCGGGAGCTCGACGCGGACAACGTTCACCCGGTAGTACAGGTCTTCACGAAAAGCTCCCTCGCGCACCAGTCCGGCCAGGTCCTTGTTCGTGGCAACAACCATGCGGGCGTCGGTCGTCTCGGAGCGGGTCGAGCCCACCGGCTCGAAAGTGCGGTCCTGGAGCACGCGCAGAAGCCGCACCTGCAGGGCCGGGCTCATCTCGCCGATTTCGTCGAGCAGGATGGTTCCGCCG
>CAZQFS010000025.1:0-3369 GCA_964592755.1 uncultured bacterium
ATACGACCCCAGCCGATGTCGAAACTCGGCACGACATAGGAGCCGATGTTCGGGTCGGCCGAGGCAATCGCCATCGAGCGCAGCAGGGCCGCGCTGATATAGGAAATGGTGTCGGCCGGGTTGGCTGCACCGCTCGGGTAATACCCTTCGCGCAGGTAGCAACGCAGCAGGCCGACGGCGCCGTTCGTGGCGGGTGTGGCCATCGAAGTCCCTGACATTGCGGAGTAGGTGTTGACGCCGGGCGAGGCTGTTGCAGAGTAGAGGTTCACGCCTGGTGCACAGATGGTCGGCTTGATGCGGTTGTCCGCGGTCGGCCCACGACTGGAAAAGGAGGCGATGGCGTTGGACGAAGTCCCGTTCTGGGTCGCTCCAACCGTGATGACGTTCTTAGCAATGCCGGGATTGCGTATGCGGCGGGCGGACGATTCGTTGCCCGCGGCCATGATATTGAGGAAGTCCTTGTGCGCCCAGGAGTAGTTGTCGGTCGAGGCATCCTGGAGCAGGTAGGTGCCGGACGAATTGGACCAGCCCCAGCTACCCGAGTGCTGCTTTATGGGGCGCAGCGAGTCCGGCAGTCCTCTGCCGAGGCAAACCGTATCCCAGCAGGCGGTCAGGTCGGTCGGGGTCACGAGGTTCCCACTGGCCTCAACGTCGACGAAATACAGACGGCCTTTGATTGACATGCCGTCGTAGTAGCTGGTACCTCCGGTCACCGAGTCGTCGCCCGCGACCGTGCCGTTGACGTGACTGCCGTGGTAGAGGCCTTCGGCTGCGTTTGCGCCCTGGTACAGCTTGAACGCCACGACCTTCCTGTGCGTCGGCCAGATGCCCGGCGCGGTGACCGACAGGGCCGGGTCGCGGAACATGTTATGGCCCAGGTTCAGGCCGGTGTCGGTCGTCGAGAGAATCACCCGCTGGCCACGCACGCCCTTGGCCCAGACCTTGCGCGCGGTCATGCTCGTATCCGGCGGCGCGGTTGCCTGACGCCCGGTCTGCACCACCCACTGGCAGTTGTTGTTACAGAGCTCAGGCTCGGTCCAGAGCTGAATCCAGATGACCTCCTGAAGCCGGGCGATTGCCGGTATCGCCGCAGCCGAAACCGTGACCGTGACTGACGTGCAATACTCGGACTCGGCCACATCGGCATACTGCGCATCATGCTCGGCGAGCACGTCCAGAACCGGTCCCGGCTTTTCCCCTGGCGTCACCACGATGACCAGCTTCACATTGCCGGCCACGTTCAGCAACACGTCCTGCACCTTGTACGCCGGCTGAAACAAGCCGACCCAGTGCACCATAGGCAGGGCCCGCACCGCGGCCTTCTGCGCCGGGTCGAGTTTGGCCAGCACCGCGTAACTCGGCAGGTAGCCGAATGGGGCAATGTCCAGCTTCCGCAACTCGCGGTACCACTCCTGCCGGATGGGGCCGGTGAACTGGATGATATGGTAAGCCGAACCGGGCTGGAACTCATCCAGCCTCAGTTCCGGCGGGATGGACGACTCGCCGGTTCGGGCGTCAACCACAAACCCGTTCGAGAAACTGACTTCGTTCAGTTCGTTCCCGGCAACCGGGTCGAAGCGACGCGCCGGGCCCATGCTGTAATGCGACGACGGTCGGGCAGGGCTCGTGGATACGAGCACGCCCAAGACGGACAGGCAGAGAAAAACGCTCTTCACATTGTCTCCTCGGTTCGTTGCTGCCGGCGAAATACGATAAATGTTACCGCGCCCGTCGGCGAAGTCAAAAACGCCGCCCACCCGCGGCTCGGGATTGCGCTTTGCTCATTACTCGGATAGAATCGGACACTGCGGCTGAGACCAGCCGGAAAGGATAAGCAATGAAGAAACCCAGAAAGCCCGTCCCCAACAAGCAGCAGTTCGGCTTCGGCGAAACCACGCTCCCGGCCATGCCCGAGGCACCAGACCCAACCGAGGAGAAGCCGGCCGGGCTGCCGGTTGTTTCGTTCGATGAGTGGCAGCGGTTGTACTCAGTCGCCTTGAAGTTCCGCCGCCTCGCGCCCTGGCAGTGGATGTACGACTCTCAGTTGCTCGGCGTCAAGGACCCGGAGACAGGTACCGTTGGCTACTGCTCGGTGATGGGTCGTCTCGGAAAGCACTTTGCCATCGCGGTCTATCTGGGTTCAGTCGGCTACGAAGGCATCCTTCGCCTGTGCGAAGGCGAGCCGGCCGATACTCCCGCTGAGCTGTATGAGCTCCATGAATGCGTGATGGCGTCCTTTGAGAGCGTCGGCGACCTTGAGGTCGAGGACCGGCGGGTGATCAAGAGCCTGGGACTGAGATTCAGGGGCGCCAACGCGTACCCGCTGTTCCGCAGCTACCGTCGGGGCTACTTGCCATGGTTCCTCAGCTCATGGGAGGCGAGATTCCTGGCCGTCGCCCTGGAGCAGGCACTGGACGTCCTCCCCCGCCTGAAAGAGGACGAACACTTGCTCGACGGCGAAGACGGTATCCTGGTTCGGGTTAAAGACGATGCGGGCTGGCACGAAGAGAAGCTCGAGCCTGAGCCGCTGACTCTCGAACAGCGCATCGCGCTGACCGGCGCCGCTCCGCCGGACCCGCTTCTGGTCGAACGGATTGACGCGGCAGCAACCGGCAAAGGTGGAGTCTGGGAGGTGTTTGTCGGCCACTACCCGGAGCCGGTTCAGGATGGTAAGTACAGCCGACCCTACTTCCCGCCGCAGGTCATGTTCGCGGACCACGATTCGGGTATCATCCTGGGTACCCAGATGACCAAGCCAAAAGGGTTCGCGGCGGAGGCGCAGCGCGAGTTGCTCCGGGTCGTCGAGTCAACCGGCTACCTGCCCGAGAAGATGCTTGTGTCGCCGCGTCGTGGTGCGAGGATTTTCGGGCCGGTCGCCAGGAGCCTCGGGGTCGAGTATGAGGAGACCGAACGCCTGCCGCAGATTGACCAGTTCATGCGCGCTTTCCACAAGCACCGGGCGGCACGAGGCACCAGGCAGAGGGCGGAATCAACCCGGAGTTCAACTTGAAGCCGACACTCCGATTCCTTTCCAACGGGCTTGTCGGACGGATTCTGGCAGAGGCAAGAACCGTGCTCTGCCGCCTGGACATGACCATCCACAACGATGCTGTTCTGAGCCTGCTTGGCGACCACGGTGCCGAGGTGGACGTCGCACGCCGTCACGTCCGATTCACCAACGACCTCATCGACCACGGGCTGAAGTCAGCGCCCCGGTCCTTCAAGCTGTTCGACGTTCTCGGCAACGAAACCCATGATTTTGTGGAAGACAATGTCTATTTCACGCCCGGTTCAGCCGCCTTGAACATCCTTGACTCGGCGACCGGACAGATGCGACGGCCCAAGACGGCGGACTACGTCGAGTACGTC
>CAZQFS010000025.1:3379-17162 GCA_964592755.1 uncultured bacterium
AGACATCGCCAGCCAGAGTACGGCAATGGTTCCCGACGATGTGCCTGAGCGCGTGTCTGACAGCTATCGGCTCTATCTGAGTCTGCTCTTCGGTGAGAAACCGGTGGTGACCGGTTGCTTCACTGCCGGCTCTTTCCGCGTGATGCGAGACATGCAGGTGGCAGTGCGCGGCTCGGCCGAGGAACTCGCAGCCAAGCCACTGACCGTCTTCTCCTGCTGCCCGACCGCGCCCTTGAAGTGGAGCGGTGTCACGGTGCAGAATCTTGTGGACTGCGCGAGCAGCGGCATCCCGGTGGAGTTCATCTCGATGCCCCTGTCTGGGTTCATGGCCCCGGTCACACTGGTGGGCACACTGATTCAACACACGGCCGAGACATTGAGCGGCGTGGTCATCAGCCAGTTGGCCCGGCCTGGTGCGCCGGTGCTTTACGGCGGCTCGCCGGCCATCTTCGACGTGCGGCGCGAGACCACGCCGATGGGCGCGATCGAAACGATGATGGTCGACTGCGCCTATTCAGAAATCGGCAGGCATCTCGGCTTACCCACGCAGGCATACATATCATTAAGTGATGCCAAGCTGCTCGACGCCCAGGCCGGGCTTGAGACCGGCATCGGTGCGACTCTGGCCACCTTGGCCGGCATCAACAGCATCTCCGGCCCGGGGATGCTCGATTTCGAGAGCTGCCAGAGTCTCGAGAAGCTGGTGCTCGACAACGATATCTGCGGCATGGTCTTGCGCCTCGCGCGCGGCATCGAACCGCACGACGACTTCCCGGCCCTACCCATCTTCGAAGAGATGCTCAAAGAAGGCCATCTGCTCATCAGCCGCCACACCCGGCGCTGGCTCAAGACCGAACACTACCTGCCCGGGCCGGTCATTGACCGCGCCAACCGCGGCCGCTGGCTTGCCGAGGGCGCACTTACGCTGGCAGAGAGGGCCCGGCGCCAGAAGGAGCGACTCGTCAGTCAATGGCAGCCCTCCCGTTTGCCCGACGCAACGCAGCTTGAGCTGACCCGGCTGATGACCGCCGAGGCCCGGCGCTACGGCATGGACTGCCTGCCCCCGACCGGGAGATAACCAGGATGAACGACACTCCGGGTCATGTCGCTGACCGACAGAGGGAAGTCCTCCGCTTCTCTCCCGCTGCCTGTGTTCCGGCTCGCGCCGACGTACTCAGCACCGAGGGCATCGCCGGTTCTGGCCCGCCCTCGGCCGTAACCGACGGCCTCCTGAGTCAGGCACTTGACATATTCGTGCAGCAGGCGGCCCCGGCTGGCGTGTACACCGACATCAAGCAGACCGAGTTCGGGCGCGTCTTCGCCGGCGAAGGCCTGAA
This sequence comes from uncultured bacterium, assembly GCA_964592755.1. Classification (GTDB taxonomy): domain Bacteria; phylum Hydrothermota; class Tepidihabitantia; order Tepidihabitantales; family Tepidihabitantaceae; genus CAZQFS01. The sequence continues at coordinate 4,717 of CAZQFS010000025.1, forward strand.
CGACCCTGACGCCCCGCTTGCTCGAATCTACCCCAGAGCAGACCGGCTCGCCCTTTTCGCCTGCACGCTGGGGCCGGACCTGAACCGGGAAATCAGCCGCCTGTTTGAGGAGCACGACTACGCGCTCGGTTACGTGCTCGATGCGGTCGCATCCTGCGGCACCGAGCGCGTTGCAGACCTCCTCGAACAGGAGTACTGCCGGCGTATCTGCGATGAGCCGGTCAGCCAGCCGTCGCCGTCCGTCGTGAGATACAGCCCTGGATACTGCGGCTGGCACGTCTCAGGCCAGCGACGCCTGTTTCGCTACCTTTGTCCCGAGGTGATTGGCATCACCCTGCGCGAGAGCTTCCTGATGGAGCCGCTCAAGTCCATTTCCGGAGTGTTCGTCCTCGGCCCGAAGCAAATCCACCGGTTCGACAACACCTTCGGCTTCTGCCTGGACTGCCGCAGCGCGACCTGCCGCAGCCGACAGGCACGGCTGGAATCAGCAAAGGAGTGACATGGAGCTACTGCACCAACTCAGCCAGGCACTGCGACTGGGAGATGAAACGCGCACCGCGGAGCTTGCGCGCCAGGCCGTATCCGCCCGACTGCCTGCCAGGCAGGTCCTCGACCAGGGTCTGATTGCCGGCATGAACCGTGTCGGCGAACTGTTCCGCGACGGCGAGATATTCCTGCCCGACGTGCTGCTTGCCGCCCGGGCGATGTACGCCGGGCTCGATGTCCTGAAACCACTCCTGCTCGAAGACAAGGTCGAGCCCTTGGGCAGGGTTGTCATCGGCACGGTTCAAGGCGACCTGCACGACATCGGCAAGAACCTTGTTGGCATCATGCTGCGCGGGGCGGGGTTCGACGTCATCGACCTCGGCAACGACGTCGCGCCGGACCGGTTCGTGGACACGGCTCAGAAGGAAGGGGCGCGGATTATCGGCATGTCTGCCCTGCTCACGACCACGATGCCGGTGATGAAACAAGTCTGCGACCTCGTGGTCCGGCGCAACCTGCGCAACCGCGTCAAGGTTATCATCGGCGGCGCACCCGTGACCGAGGAGTATGCCCGTCAAGTCGGGGCCGACGCCTATGGTTTCGATGCCGCGGCTGCGGTCGAGACCGTCAAACGCCTGCTGGCCTGATTCCTCTGACCTCCCTGCACGAACGGGTCGGCGCCGGCGAAGTCCTGCTCGCGGATGGCGCACTCGGCTCGCTCCTGATGGAGCGCGGGCTTGCGCCGGGCGAGCCACCCGAGACCTTCTGTTTGTCGCGGCCGGATGTGCTGGCCGATATTGTGCGCCAATACGCTGCTGCCGGGGCCGAGGTCTTTCAGGCCAATACGTTCGGCGCCTCACCCCTGAAGCTGGCCCGCCACGGGCTTGCAGAGAAGGCCGCGGATATCAACCGGCTGGCGGTGCAAGCGGTGCGCCGCAGTCTGGGAAGCACGCCGGGACATGTCTGGGCCTCAATCGGCCCGAGCGGCTGCCTGCTCAAGCCCTATGGCGACACCGAGCCTGAGCGCATCCACGAGAACTTCCTGGCGCAGGCGCGGGCACTGGCCGATGCCGGGCCTGACATTGTCGCGGTCGAGACGATGACCGACCTTGCCGAGGCCGTACTCGCGGTCAAGGCAGCACGCGCGGCCATGCCCGGAGTCCTGCTCGCTGCAACCATGGTCTTCGACCGGCGCAAGCGGGGGTTCTTCACGGTCATGGGCAACACCATTGCCGAAGCAGCAGAGGCGCTGAGCGAAGCCGGCGCCGACCTGGTCGGGTCGAACTGCGGCAATGGTATCGAGAACATCACTAACGTCGCCCGCGAGTTCAGGCAGGCAACTCAATTGCCGCTGGTCATCCGTCCCAACGCGGGCCTGCCCGAGGTCCGCGATGGCGCAACGGTCTACCCCGAAACCCCCGAGCTCATGGCCGCACAACTACCCGAGCTGCTCGACCAGGGCCTCGCAATTGTCGGCGGCTGTTGTGGCACGACCCCGGCCCACATCCGCGCGCTGCGCGCCGTCCTGGACAAAACCCAAACCTGACAGGGATTGCTCAGCGGAGAGAGCACCGACCCAGCCCTCTCCAGGTTCCGCAACCCTGAACTGTCCTGTCGGTTGAGATAGCTACCCTGGCCCGCGTGACCCCGCCTCCCTCCGTTGTCCTGTGCCGGTGCCGCCATTGGCCGGGGTTCAGAATCGCCCCGAAATGCCCAAGGCACCTGTGCCTCAGTCTGCATGGCACTGCTCGAACCCGGCGGCGACGCACAAGACTCGGAAGAAGCCCGGTGGTTGCGCAGCAGAGCAATCTGAACCAAGCAGAAAGCGCCTCATGGGTCACCGGCAGAACCTGAGGCAGCATCGTCGCGAACCGTTACCCTGTCGCAATGCGGGAACTTGAGCGATGCGCTTCTTTCTGGTATAATTATCCTGAGATGGCAGGGGGCCTGTTTGTTCCCGCCCCCGTGCGCTAAAGGTTCCTGACCGGCACACGTCGGTCAGCAGACCTCAAGACCGGCGCATCCACTGAAGAAAACGCAAGACCGTAACGGGTAACGTCCCAATCCGCCAATCCTGGACCCAGGCAGTATGTGGGTATCGGGTCGTGGTAATTGGCCGTTCCCGCAGGAGGCTCTGGATGACGAATCCGAGCAAGGCTGAGATGCAGATAAGAAGGGGTGTAAGATGACCGACCTACTCAGAACCGCGTGGTCGCAAGGACTGGAGCGGCTCAAGGACCAGGGCGTGGAGCTGCCGCCGGCCGGCCACCGGGCGATTGAAAATGCCCGAGTGGAGTTCGAGACGATTGCCGGCCCGATTCAGGCCCAGCCCAGGTTTGACCGGGAAGCGCCCAAGCTGGCCGCCCACCTCATCACTGAGTCGCTGGCGCGGCACTACTACGAACTCGCCAGCCGCGACTGGACGTAGCGGGGACGTAACCAGGCCCGGCAGGGCCACGATTCTTCCGGGCACGGGATACTCCCGGGAGTGCGGGACAATCTCGGTCACGTCCCTCGCTTCGCGTCGGGCAGGACCCGGCTGAGTATCCAGGTGACGACCACGGCGAGGACGATGCGGGGCACGGTAATCCAGAACAGGTTGGCGCCAAGCACGACGAAGATTGCCGTGTCTTCGAACAGCCCATGACAAAGCGCAAGGAAGGTGGCGACCAGGGTTACCTGCTTTGCGTCGAGTCTGCCTTCGCGCACCGTATCGGTAATCACTCCCGCGCCGAAGACAAGCCCAAAGACGTTGCCGGCCAGCCAGGGCATACCGGCTTCCTTTTTCAGGCCCATGAATTGGGTCACCCGGCCGATGGCAGCCAGTATCTTCTCGAGCAGACCGTAGCGCCGCGCCCATTCGAGCAGCACGAAGATGACCACAAGCACGAGCAGCATCTTGAGCCCCGTGTCGACCAGACCGCGGGCCCAGTTGCCCAGTGCCGGCCCGAATCCTGTGAACCGCACCTGGGCCATCTCAGCCAGCTTCGCGACCCCAGGCCCGTTCCCGGGCAGGACCGGGCTGTGCCCGGCGGTCAGTCGGCCCAGACCCACACCAGCGCCCAACGCAACAACCAGACGGACAAACCAGAGCAGCCACCACTTGGCGCGAATCTGGAAGAAGACCGCGGTTTCCAGTAACTGCGAGTGTGATAGAAGCAGCATCAGGGCGAGCACGGTCAACTGGGTCTTGTCAAGGTGGAGGGCGGTAATCGCGCCCAGTCCGGCATACAGGTTGACGAAGTTGCCGATAATCACGGCCAGGGCCGCTTCGCCGGGCAGGCCGAACAGCCGCATCGCTGGTGCCATCCAGTCGGCGAAGACCCGGATGACGGGTGTGTATCTGAGCAGCACGACCGCAGTGTAGACCGGCGCGACAATCGTCATCAGCTTCAGAAACGCACGCAGGCCCCGCCCGGCGCCCTCGGCCGTGGTCCGGCCGAATCCACTCCGACTTGCTGCCACTCAGCCCTCGAACCGCTCCAGCGTCACGCGGCCGTCCTGCAGTCGGCCATAGGTGAAGTTGCTCACCCAGTCGCCGATGTTCAGATATACGCCCTGTCCGAGCCGGCGCGTCTCTGGCAGATGGGAGTGTGCCAGAATGACGACGTCAAACCCGGCCGACAGCTTCGCCTCGGCAAAGCACGCCATCGCTTCCTGCAGGTACGGCTTCATCCCGGCATCGCGGCTGGCCGCGGCAATCCGGTGTGCCAGGCCGATGCCCAGGTCCGGGTGCAACAGCGCGTACAGAGCGCTGCTCACCCGGCTCCGCATCAGGCCGCGGGCGAGACGCGGCACCAGGCCCTTGTCCAAGGCATCGCCGTGGGCAAGATAGACGCGTCTGCCGTCAATCATCACGTCCAGTTCCACGGCTGCCCGGGTGCCAAGCTCGCGGGCAAGGAAGTCATTGAACCAACGGTCATGATTACCTTCAATGTAACCGATGGCCGTGCCCTGCCGGTGCAGGTCAGCCAGCGCCGAGAGCACACGGAAGCCGTGCTTGGGGATGGCGCAGCGGTACTCGAACCAGAACTCAAACAAGTCACCCAGCACGTACAGCGACGCGGCCTGACCTCTGATGCTGTCGAAGAAGGCGAGCAGCCGGGCCTCGTTCTCGCCCGGTCGTGCGCCAAGGTGAACGTCAGATACGAAGTAGTGCGCGCTCAATTCGGGCCAGGGATCTGTTCAGGGGTTCACGGGTGTCTATTCTCACCAGGTTTCGGCCGGGCCGAGGCGGCCTGAACCGGCGCTTCATCGCACGGTAGACCGAGAGGCCGGCGTCGGAGAAAGACCCCTCCATCTTGCGGCGACGGAGACGTGAGATGACCGTGTTCTCCTGGCAATCGACCAGCACGAAGAGCACTGGCACACCGGCCTTGCGGGCGAGTGCACGCGCCCGACGCCGCGAGTCCGGATGCAGGAACGTGGCGTCCATGATGGTGTTGTGTCCGGCGGCGAGAAAAACCCTGGCCCGCCGCATCAGCTCGTCGTAGGTTCGTCTGCCGATGTTCCCCTGATAGATGCCCTGACCGTAGCCTTCGAACCGACGCGCGCTCAGGCTGATGCCGAGCAACTGCTTGCGGACCGAGTCGGAAAGCAGATGAAATGCATCCAGGCGTTCGGCCAGACGCCGGGCAACAAAGCTCTTGCCCGTGCCCGGCAGGCCCATCATCACAACCAGCCTCGGCTCGTGGTACAGACGGGCTGCATAGCGCCGCGCCAGCAGGAAGTACCGGCGGGCAGTGGTTCGGGCCTGGGCCTTGTCCGCCGCGCTCATGCCCGGGTCGTTCAGATTGAAACTGGTCACCTTGCCCCGAACGTACGCCCGGTAGCACTTGTAGAAATCCAGGAGCCGGAGCAGACCGGTGTCGCGCGTGTAGACGAGATAGCGCTCAACAAAGTAACTGGCCAGGTCCTTGCGGCCCCAGTACTCAAGGTCCATAACCATAAAGGCGATCTCTGAGGCCACATCCGAACAGGAGAAGCGCGGGTTGAACTCAATACAGTCGAAGATGTGCACGCCTGCATCAACGTATATGTTCTTGGAGTGTAGGTCGCCGTGGCAGCGCCGGACAAACCCGGCTTCTCGCCGGTAACGGAACAAAGACATGCGCTCAGCCACGAATCGCTCGACCGCCGCCTTGATTTCGTCGAACGAGTCGTAATCGATGGTCCTGCCCCGGAACTCCATGGTCTGCGAGAAGTTCTCGTCCCAGTTCAGCTTCACGGTTTCAGTGCTGCCGTATTGTGCCACCTCGCGGCCTCGCTCGGCCCGACCATGGAACTCGGCAATGACGCGGGCAATCGCGTCAACCTGCTCGAACGTCACCTTGCCGGCCCTGAGCTGCTCGGTCATAATCCAGGCCTGAGGCAGTTCCTTCATCTTCAAACAGTAGTCCACGACCCGGCCCCGTCCGCCGACGTGCAGCCGGCGGTTGCGCTCGACCACAGGCAGAACCCCAAGGTAGATGTCCGGCGACAAAGCCTGGTTCAAACGAAACTCCTCGTGGCAGAAGAATCTGCGGGCCTCGAGGGTCGAGTAGTCGAGGAACCCGAAGTTGACCGGCTTCTTCACCTTGTAGGCAAACTCACCGGTGAGAAACACCCACGACGTGTGGGTCTGAATCATCCGCACCCGAGTGCCGTGACCGGGCTCCGAGCCGCGATACGCCCCGGGGTCGAGCATCTCGCGGACCCGTGCCTGGATGGTGGAAGGAGGTCGCATCATCGGTGCTGCCCGGTCTTCCTACGTCGGATTGCCGGCAGTGCCGGACACGGCCTGCTCTGCCAGTTGCCAGCCCAGTTCCAGCGCCCGGTGGTTTGTATCAAGAGTGCGGGCCGGGACGCGACTCGCCACTGCCTTCTCCAGCGAGACGAGCTTGACCAGCCCGGCCACACGCGCCAGCGCCCCGAGCATCATGATGTTGGAGTAGAGCTCCCGGCCCAGCTCCTTGCGACACGTCTCGGACAAAGGCAGACACAGCGCTCCCTGACGTGGACACTCACGCACATAGTAACTGTCAATGATGGCCATGCCCCGAACCTTCAGGTCGTCGAAGTACCTGTCTGCCGCCTGCTGGCTCAAACACACCAGCACATCAAGCCGGCGTGCCTTGGGGTAGAGAATCGGCTGGTCCGCGATAATGACGTCGGCCTTCGACGCGCCGCCGCGCGCTTCCGGGCCATAGCTCTGGGTCTGGACCACCTGCCGACCCTCGTACACACCCGCGGCCTCGGCAAGGATTACGCTTGAAAGAATCACGCCCTGGCCGCCGGTGCCGGCCAGCCTTACCTCGGTCTTCACGCCTCGCCTTTCGTCTGCGCGCTCCTTCTCACGTCGGCATACAACTGGGAAAACGGCGGCACCTCTTCCCGGTCGTGGAGTACGCCGATGACGAACCTGTCCGTCACCTGCCACGGGTCAGCAACCTTGCTTACGTCAACCGAGCGGTCGCGAATCCACTCAAGCATCCTGGTCGCGTCACCCAGCCCCTGATGCCGACCGTAGAGTGTCGGGCACTGGGAAATCACCTCGACGACGCTGAACCCGCGCTTGCTCAGAGCCAGCCTGGCCATCTTCTTCAGGTGGGCCACGTGAAACGTCGTGCTCCGCGCAACGAACATCGCGCCGGTCGCCCGGGCGACAAAGCACGTGTCGAAGTCGCGCTCCACATTGCCGAAGGGCGCGGTCGTAGCCCTTTCGTGGGTCGGAGTCGTAGGCGAGTACTGACCGCCGGTCATGGCGTAGGTGAAGTTGTTCAGCACGAAGACCGTGATGTCCACGTTCCGGCGGGCCGAGTGAATGAAGTGATTGCCGCCGATGGCGAGCATGTCGCCGTCGCCGCCGAAGACAACGACCTTCATGTGTGGCTTGGCCAGCTTGACCCCGGTCGCCGCGGGCAGGGCACGGCCGTGCAGGGTATGAAACGTGTCGCAGTCAAGATACCCGGAGATCCGCGAGGAACAGCCGATGCCGGAGACCACGCACAACTCGTCCCGGTTGATTCCGGTTTCGATGAAAGCCCTCACCACCGCGTTCATCGCCGTGCCGATGCCGCAACCCGGGCAGAGGATGTGGGGCAGCCGCTCGTCCACTCGGAAGTAGTCGAGCAGGTCGTCCACGCCCTTCGGCCCACCGGTCACAACGCGGCTGTCCGTCATTCCATTCTGCTCCGACAGAACCGACCCTCTGCCTTCATCATCACAACGCCTCGATAACCTCTTCCGGTGTCAGCATCTCGCCGTCGTAGCGCTGCACCGAGACAACCGGCACATCACGGCTGACACTTCGCTCGATGGTCCGCCGGAGCTGACCCTGGTTCATCTCCGGTACCACCACCCGTCGCGCGCTCTTCATCAGAGCAATCATCCGCTCCATCGGAAACGGCCAGATCATCCGTAACCGCAGGATGCCGACCCGGCGACCGGTTTTCTGCTCGTACTGCCGCTTCGCCTCCATCGCCGAGCGGGCCGCGCTGCCGTAGCAGACAATCACTGTTTCGGCGCCCAGGTCTTCGTAGTCCACGTCCCACAACCAGGAGCGGTTGTCGTCTATCTTGCGTCGCAGTCGGTCCATGTTCCACTTGATAATCTCCGGGTCATCGGTCGGGAACCCGTCCTTGCGGTGGGTCAAACCGGTCAGGTGGATCCGATAGCCCTCGCCGAAGCTGGCAATCCGGGCATCGTAGTTGTTCGCGTCGTCGTAGTGATAGTAGTAGGCCGGCGGCACTTTGGGCTGGCCCGAGGTCCAGACCGCTACCTGCTCAGGCAGCTCCACGGCCTCGCGCATGTGCCCGACAATCTCGTCCATCAACACGACAACCGGAATCCTCAGCCGCTCGGACACGTTCACCGCCTCGACCGTCAGGTCAAAGCACTCCCGGACGCTCCACGGACAGAGCGCAACAATCGGATGGTCGCCGTGCGTACCGTGGCGGGCCTGCATCACATCACCCTGAGAAGTACGGGTCGGCGTACCGGTTGCCGGGCCGCCGCGCATTACGTCGACGACCACGCACGGCAGTTCGGCCATGATGGAGTATCCGATACCTTCCTGCATCAGGGAGAAACCAGGCCCGGAAGTCGCCGTCATCGCCTTGACCCCGGCCGCGGTCGCGCCGTTCATGCAGCAGATGGAAGCAATCTCATCCTCCATCTGTACGAACGTCCCGCCCACGCGCGGTAGCTCACGGGCCAGATACTCGGCGATTTCGGTCGAAGGCGTTATTGGGTACCCGGCAAAGAACCGCACCCCGGCGCGAACCGCGCCGATGGCGCATGCCTCATTGCCGGACAGAAGCTGCATCACGCGGTCGCGCCCTCCGCGCTGCCTGACCTCTCGGTCCCTCGACCACCTGTTCCCTTCTCGACGAATATCGCCATGTCCGGACACCGCAGCTCGCACATCCGGCAGGCAATGCACCTCTCCGGGTGGGCTACCGTCACCTTGAAGCGGTCGTCCAGCTCAAGCGTGCGGGTCGGACAGAACTCAACACAGATACGACAACCTTTGCAGAACTGGCGGATGATAGTGAAACGGTGGCCATTGGGGGTCACGACCTCAACCGGCCGCTCGCGCAGAAACTTCTTCACCGCGCCGCCGACCGATGCGGACCGGGTCTCGCCGCCAGCAATTGGAGGTTGGTCATTCTCTGAAACAGCCTATTCTACTGCGGCGCAGCCCGCGGTCAAACTGCGCCCCAGACCCATGTCAGCAATCCTGTCCGCTGACCATGACCGGCGCAGACCGACCGGACTGGCATTGGCAGGTCTGCGGCCGCAGTTACCGTGGACGACGCCTTTGGGGCCGGTTCCCTGTGCCATTACCCTGTGACATTATCGCTGGGCTATCACACAACTTGCCTCACTGCGCTTGACGCGCCCGCCTGCTCGTCTACAGTCATTCGCGATGGACGTAGAATCCGGACGATACTTGACAACGGCCCGTCCGCGCAGCCCGGTGTCAATAATCTCGTGATGTGCCCCCGGAATCCAGGGTTCATAGAGTGTGCTTCCTCGTAGGATATGTCCACTGCCGTGATCCTCTCTGGCTTGCTTGCAGAGTTCAACCACTGAGGATACACCGGCTCTCTTCAACCATCGGGTCAGCAGTTTGCCGGCCTGACCCTGGCAACGATGTCCTGCCTCGCCGCCCCGGCCGGCTTGCTTCTTCAGGCCGCTCAGCTTGTCTTGGAGCCGGAAGGAGTCAGGCTGCCACGCGCGCCGGGCGAGGCAGACGCTCATCAAGCCTTCAAGAGTACATCCAGGAATACACCCTGAATATTACGTAGTAGTAATGTCCGGCGCAAGGTCGGCAGCGGGCCTAAGTGTAGCTGTCTGGGGACGTTGCCCGATAATGGCCCGTCAAGTCCCACCAGTTCCCTGGGCCGTGTTCCCAAGGGTCTTTGAAGGCGTCAGAGAAAGCCCGACCGTCACGACTGCAAGCGCGACTTCGCCTGCGCTCATGCCTGCACTGATGAATACGCTCTTGCGCGCTCTTCTGGCTGCGCTGATGGTTTCGACAGGCGATGGCCTTTGGGCTTGTCTCAGCGATGCGACAGGCGAGTGCGCGCTGGTTTGCCCTGCTGACAGCGCAAGCGTATCGGTCAGCGCTTCGGTTCTGTGTTCGGTTCTACGCACGGTGTCGGTTACGCTATCTCGTGTCTCGCTGCATGGGAGTGGTTCCCCCTGCCGGTCGCGACAGCGGGGCGTCTGCAAGTGAGAAATGCGGGTTGGTTGCCGGTTGCAGCAGCAGGTCTGAGTGCGTGTGCGGCCGCGGGCGCGCCGAAAAGGGTAAGGCGCCTGGTACTGCGGCGGTGGTTAGCCTACGGCCGCAGTTGACGTGGAAGATCGACTTTGGGGCCGATTCCCTGCGCCGTTGACCGATGACATTGTCGCTGTGCCATGACATGACCAGCGCAGGGATTGACAACCCGTGGCGGGGGCGTAGCATTGGGCCATGGTCTTTCGGTTCGCGGCCGGCAGCATCTTCCTGAAGGGAGAGATTCCTTGCGTCACTTCGGTCTAGCCGTCCTTCTCGTCGCTATTGCGTCCGGTTCGACCCGGGTATCGGTGACTGGCTTCGATTCCATCTCCCGGGCCACGCTTCGCCGTAGTCTTGAGATTCAGGGCGTGCAGGAGCCGGAACTGGGGTTCTTCAAGCAGTGGTCACCAGACAGCTTCTTCCGGTTGAAGGACATGGACCGGATGCTGGATAATCCGCTTGAGGTTCCGGCCTACACCGAGTCAACCGCGGCTCTGGTGGACCGGCTTGAACCGGCCGCGCTCTTGTTCCACCAGTGGCAGAAGACCGACGCGGGCATCACGCCCGCGGATACGGTGCGGCTGGCGCGCGAGGTCAGATCAGCAATCAGGCCGCTGCCCGGCGATGAGGCGCTGCCCGGCAATCTGGCGCGGGCGGTACAGACACTCCTGGCCGGGTTCTCGGTCGGGAAGAAGTATCTGGACGCGGCAGTTGCCGGGTTGAAGCCGTTTGAGCTCGACCGGCTCCTGGGTGAGGCACCGGACTTCTGGAAGGACGAAGACGATACCCTGGAGAAGTCGCTGTCCGGCGCGCTCCATGCCGAGTTTGGTCGATTCTACGATACCGCTCAGGAAGTCAAGGCGGAGACTCTGCTTGCCTACGCCCGGAAGCTGGACCGCAGAGCGCTGGCTCTTTCGGGTCTGGCGGTGGCGGTCGCGGCGTGCGAAGCGGAGCGACTGCTGCGACTGGAACCAATCCTGTTCGTACAGGACGTGATGGGCAGCAACGTCGCCGACATTGACGGCCCGGTTCAGTTTGACTGTGCCACTGAGTTCGGCCGGGTCGTGGTCGGCAGCAGCGCGGACAACGTCTACCGGGCAGAGTGCTGCGTGATCATCGAGCTGGGCGGCGACGACCGGTACATGAACCGGGCCGGGGCTGCGGTCGGGATGCTCGACCGGCCGTTCAGCGTGGTGATTGACCTTGCGGGCGACGACTGCTGCTTCTCGAACAAGCTCTTCGGCCAGGGAGCAGCGTTGTTCGGGACCGGTATGCTGATTGACTGTGCCGGAAACGACGCTTATCGCAGCCGACACTACGCCCAGGGCGCGGCGGTTTTCGGCACTGGCCTCCTCTGGGACCGGAGCGGAACAGACTCATACACCGCCGGGTTCTTCGCCCAGGGCGCGGCCGACTTCGGGGTCGGGTTGCTGGTGGACAATCAGGGTAACGACAGCTATCGGAGTTCGTGCTACTGCCAGGGGTTTTCTTCGACCTGGGCCTATGGGATTCTCGCCGACCATGCGGGCAACGACGTCTACACCGCAGGCGGGCAGTATCTCCACGCTCCCCTGCTGCCGCACGAGTACCGCTCCTTCTCGCATGGCTTCTCGATTGGTCGCCGGCCGGATGCTGCCGGCGGCATCGCCCTGCTCTTTGACCGCTCAGGCAACGACTTCTACAACGGCGAGGTGTTCTGCCAAGGCACGAGCTACTGGTACGCGGTCGGCATGTTGTGGGATGGCGACGGCTTTGACCACTACAACGCGGCCCAGTACTCACAGGGCGCAGGCATTCATCTTTCGGTTGGCGCTCTGGTGGACGAGGCGGGGTGCGATGCGTACGTATCAAGGCTTGGGCCGAGCCAGGGCGAGGGCCACGACCTCTCGGTCGGCGTGCTCGTAGACCGCAAGGGCGATGACGTCTACTACTGCTCGGGCGGCCAGGGTATCGGTCTGACCAACTCGGTCGGGTTGTTCCTCGACGAGGATGGCAATGACGCCTACCTGTGCGCCGATTCCCTGCTCAGCCACGGCTCAGGCAATGCGGCGCGCGGGTTCGGCGGCATGGGTCTGTTTCTCGAGCTGGCAGGCAAGGATAAGTACCCACAGGGCAACGCGGCGCAGGACCGGTCAAGCTGGACCAAAGGGACCTACGGCTCGGGCATTGACCTGCCGCGGCCGGCCACCGTGGTCGA
>CAZQFS010000025.1:17172-28910 GCA_964592755.1 uncultured bacterium
GTTGACACCCTGAGCCAGCCGGTCGAGTCGTTGTTCAAGACCGCCTCAATCTGGGAGGTCGGCAATGCCCGGAAAAAGGTCGCCCGCGCACGCAAGCAGCTCATCAAGCTCGGACCCAGGGCGCTCGACTACGTGTTCGACAAGAAGGCCGACTCCAAAGACGGGCTCGAGTCGCGCGCCGTCGAGGAACTGGTCAAGGCAATGCCGGAAGAGGCCAGGCCGTACCTGTTCCGGGCGCTGCGCGACCACCGATTCCAGGCACGTCAGAACGGCGCCTACTGGCTGGGCCAGCTCAAGGACAAGGCACGGGACGGCGTGGATTCGATTCTGGCCGCGCTGGCATCCGGCCGTGTGACCCCACGGCGGGCGGTTCATGCCTTGGGCGAGGTCGGCGATTCGACCGTGGTGCCGAAGATACTCTATCTGCTCGGCGACACCTACGAGCCGTCGCGGATTGTGACCTGCGAGGCCTGCGGTAAGTTGAAGAGCGGCACGGCAGTACCGGCGCTCATCAGAACTCTCGACGACCGTCTGTTCACGGTACGTTCGGCCGCCGAGATGGCGCTTGTCGCCACCGGCACGCCATCACTGGAACCGCTGCTTGCCGCCCTGCCCCAGCTCAAGACTCGCGCACTGGCCCACGCACTGCGGGCATCAGGCCAACTGGCCGAAAAGCTCGACACGGTCGCGCAGCGCGAGTTACGGATAAGATGCCGCAAGGCGTTCGCGGCCCGGCTTGAACATCAGGACCCGTTCGTGCGGCTCTGTACGGTGGAGGCACTGGGCCGGATGATGGATGAGCCGCTGGCAAGAATGATGAGGGCGGCACAGGCCGAAGAGACAAACGAGTTCGTTCATGCCAAGTTCCGCGAGGTCCTGCGCGACCACTAGTGCCGGCCGGCCGCGGCACGTCCGGGTCGCATTGCTGCTGTCGGTCCTTGGTACTTCCGTCTCGGGACAAGTCGGGTCACCTGTCCGGCCAGAGTGGTTCGACCCGCAGGGACGCCGGCCCACAAGCTACCTGACCTGGCATGTCCAAGTCCAGGCCGAGACCGACCAGACACGGGTCGGCCTGGTTTGCCGAACCGGGCTCGTGAATCTGGTTGATGTCGTCGTCAATGCCGACCTGTATCCCCGCATCGCCGCCGAGCTCGAACAGTACCAGGCTGACCTGGTCTCGGCCGGATACAGCGTTCAGGTAGACACGATGCGCGGCATGAGCCACTCCGCGCTGCGCAACCACCTGACCGGGCTCGGCCAACTGGTCGGAGCTGTCCTGGTCGGCGAGCTGCCGGTTGCCTGGTACGAATTCGAAGGCGAGGAGTTCCCGCTCGACATCTACTTCATGGACCTGAACGGCACCTGGACCGACTCTGACGGCGATGGACTCTACGACGGCCATTCCGGCAACCTTGCCCTTGAGATATGGGTCGGTCGGCTCTATGCCCGACCCCTGACCTGGGACGATGAGGTGCGCCTGGTGCGGCGCTACCTGGCCAAGAACCATGCCTATCGTACCGGCCAACTGACACTCCCCGACCGGGCACTGGCCTATGTTGACGACGACTGGAGCGGGTTCGGCGACTGCCGGCTGAGTGAGCTGTACCCGGATGTCACAACCGTGAACCAGGGCAACACCACCAGAACCTCAGACTACCGCGTCCGCCTGACGCAGGGCTACGAGTGGATTCAGGTCTGCTCTCACTCCTCGCCCTGGGGCCATACGTTCCGGGCCGACGGTGGCTATCGGGGCACGGTCTTCAACACCGAGGTCTATGCTCTGCGACCCAGTGCCCACTTCTACAACCTGTTTGCCTGCTCAGGCACGCGCTACGTCGAGGAGAACTACTCAGCCGGATGGGACGTATTCCATGACGACTGGGGCCTTGCCGCAGTTGGCAGCTCCAAGACCGGCTCGATGATCGGCTACTTCAACGACTTCTACCGGCCGATGGGCCGTGATTCGTCCATCGGCGATGCGTTCAAGGCATGGTACAACCTGCACGGCGAGTACAGCCGGTTCTGGCACTACGGACTGAACATCATCGGCGACCCGACTCTCAAGCCGCGCGGCCGGACCGAAGCCAGAGGCGCCGAGCCGCGGCCGCCAGGCTCAAGGCCGTCATTGTCGGAAGTGGTGGGCGCAGACCCGGAGACCGACGACACGCCCTCGGTACTCGGACTGCCGGACGGAAAGGTCTGGGCAGTCTGGAAATCAGGCCGGAGTACGACCAACGGCAGGTTTGACATCTATGCCGCGGTGCGCTCGAACGGAGTCTGGTCAAGCCCCTATGCGGTCGGCAGTGCCTACTACTGGGAAACCGACCCGGCCATCGGGGTTGACCGGAACGGCCGGCCGGTCGCGGTCTGGGCCCTGTTCACCGACTACTACTACTACGACCTCTACTACAGTGTCTGGACCGGAACATCCTGGACCAGCGCCCAGCAGATAGCCAGCGACAACTCGTCGGACATGGCTCCTTCGCTCGCCCGTGATTCAGCCGGAACGCTCTGGTGTCTGTTCACGAGCCGGCGCGACCAGTTCGCCGATGTCTTCGCCACCGCGTACAACGGCACGAGCTGGTCGATACCGGTGAACATCACCTACGACAGCGTGACGCAGCTCTATCCCCGGGCCGCAACCATGCCGGACGGCACGGTCTGGGTTGCCTATACCGAATACCGCAGCGGCCAGGCGCAGATTCGGGCAAAGTACCGGTCGAGCGGCAACTGGGTTGATGCCGGCCCGGTCTCCGGCACTCAGGCACGGGCCTATCGGCCGGCCCTGGCCCCGAGTGAAGAAGGCTGGCCCATCGTCTGCTGGCAGAGCTTTGATGCTGGCGACGGCGACATCTGGTTCAGCACCTTTGACGGCGCGAACTGGTCAACCCCGGCTCCGGTCTGCGCGGACACGGCACTTGACGTCCGGCCGGCCATGACCGTGGACGGTGCGGGCAGACCGTGGGTCACCTGGATGAGCACGCGGCAGGGCAACTGGCGTCTCTTCCACTCGTCCTATGCAGCCGGACGCTGGGCCGGCGCGCAGGCGGTCGGCTCTGGCACCGGCCCTGACCTGAATCCGGCAGTTGCGTGCGACGGAGACGGCAATGTCTGGCTGGTCTGGCAAAACCTCACCGCGGGCAACTGGGACATCCACGCAACATCAGTGCCCTCGACCGGGGTCGAGCGGGCAATCGAGCCCCAGTTGTCAGGCCCCGGGTCCCAGGCCACTATCATCCGCAGCAGCCTCCTTCTGCCTGCTTCATTCTTCACTCATCATTCATCACTCATCGCCTCTGATGGCCGCAAAGTCCTCGACCTTCACCCGGGTCCGAACGACATTCGCCGCCTGCCTCCGGGCGTGTACTGCATCCGCGCGCCGTCGGCCGTCACCAAGGTCATCGTCAGCCCCTAGTCTCCATCCGCTTCCTGCTGTACCTGCGTCGCTCTGCACAGCAGGTGTTCCTTGACTTCGCTCCCGGGGTGGATTGAATTAGAACCATGCGTCTGCTCGGCTGCTTCGCGCTGGCGGTATCGGTCGCGCTGGGAATCGCCGGCCCGGACCTTCCCCTTGACACCGGGCTTGTAACCGCGTTTGATGCCGCTGCCGACCCTGCGGGCCGGATGTGGGTGACGGTCGCACACCCGGGAGGGCTGGTGCAACTGCTCCGTTCTCAGGACCACTGCCGCACCTGGGACCAATTGCTTGAACTCAGGCTCGACGCAGATGCGGCTCAGCTTGAGCTCGTCCCGGCATTCGGCGAATCGAACTTCGTCTATGTGTTCGTCCTCAGCCGGCAGAACTCGGGCGACCTCTGGCTCTGGCGGGTCCAACCAGAGAGTCTGAGCTGGAATCTACTTCCGCTGGCCGCCGGTCCGGACACAATCGATGACTTCTCCGCCACCGCCGACAAGGACAGCGTCTATTATCTATACTGCCTCTACGCCAACGAACACCGTACCGGCCTGACCGGGCGGTTTGTCCGCTCCACCGACTACGGCCAATCCTGGTCCATGGCAACCGACTGGTGGAATTGCTGGGACCCCAACCTCAGCCACACTCAGGGCTCGACCATCCATTGCGTCTGGCGCTATGCCCTGACCGGGACACAAATCCACTATCAGTCAAACCGCCACTACGGCACCGCCGGGTACTGGTCGCCTCAGCGCGTGGTAAGCAGCGGCGATAACCTGTGCTGGGACCCGGTCGTGGTGCAGGCGGAAACCGCCCGTGCGTGGGAAGCCACGGTCTGGGCCTTCTTCACCGTGGGACGGCGCGACACGAGTCACACCGACATCTGCTATGCCCGAAGCTGGAACGGAGGCTGGGACTGGACCAGCGGGCGTTCATTCAGCGACCCCTATCGCGACGAGCGCCAGGCAGATGCCGGAATGGGACTGGCCGGTGCCCGCGGATTCCTCAGCCTCGTCTATGCCCAGGGTGGGGACCGGTATGGTGATTCGCTTTCGCTTCACCTGCGCATTTCCTGCGCCCTGCACCCCACTGTCTGGTCAGCGCCGGTCCCGGTGAATCAGGTAAGGGCGGCCCGGGGCACCAGCGCGACCGCGGCAAGGCTCGTTCACTGCCCTGGGGCACCAGAGCCGTTTCCGTTTGTATTCTTCTGCGGATACGGCGAGGACGGGCCGCGTGGTCTTTACTGCTCGACCCCTCGGTTCGGGCTTGGCCCGGACGCGGCGCGCGGCCCGGATAACGCAGCACCAAGCAGCAGGCCACGGGTGATGACCGGCCGCATCTGCGACGCCAGCGGTCGTTCTGTCGGTCGCGTGTCTTTCAGCCTGTCGTCTCCGTCGGTGCGGCGCGTTCCCACGCTCGCACCCGGCGTGTACTTCGTGCTTAATGACAACGGTGGGGACGGTGTGACACGGCTGACCATCGTCCGCTGAACCGGGTAGCGCCTGAGCAGACCGCCCTGGCGACAGAATGGAGGTCTTCTTGATACGTCTGAGAACGCTGTTCCTGATTGCGGCGGCCATGTTCCTTGCCGGCGGTCTGTGCAACAGAGTGCCGGAACGAGAGTGGGAGCGAGGCAACTTCCGGCCGATTGGCGGCAAGCCGTTCTCGCTTGAGTCCGGGCTGGCACTCATCAGTATCTGCGGCGCGGACGAAGAAATCCCCGCCTCCGAGCTTCCGCTCGACATGGCAGTCCGCAACGCCACCGACCGCAGGGTCAGCACCATGTTCCCGGCCGGCTTAGTGTTCACCCCGACCAACCGCTCCTACCAGTACATGATGCTGCTCCAGGATTTCCGGTTCTCGGTGCCGGAGCGGGCAGAAACAACCATCTCCCTGCCAACCTACTGCTGCAACGACACTCTGGACACGCCGGATGATGAATCGTTCTACCGGTTCGATATCCAGGTGTACGAACGGGAGCCTAATGAGCTGTTCGACCTCGTAGCAGACAAGAGGCTGGAGGGCGACACCGCGGTGCCGCTGGCGCAGGAGGCGCTGTTTGAGATTACCGAAGGCGATGGTTTGACCGACACCATGCGCGCCCTCCTGCGCAGCCTGCCCTAGCGAGAGAGGACACGCCGACTGGCAAAAGGGCGCGACATAATCCCGCCCGCGTCACGGCGGGAGATGAAGGCGCTCGGCTGGGACAGTTGCGACGTCATCATCGTAACCGGCGATGCCTATGTTGACCACCCTGCATTCGGCAGCGCCGTGGTCTGCCGGGTCCTGCTTGCGGCCGGGTATCGGGTCGGCATCATCGCCCAGCCGGACTGGCGCACACCTGAGGAACTGACACAACTCGGCCGGCCCCGGCTCTGCTTTGGCGTTACCGCGGGCAACGTTGACTCTCTGCTGGCCAATCGCGGGCCCACACTCGCACCGCGACGCCGAGACGACTACTCGTCCGGCGGCCGGCCCGGAAAACGACCGGACCGGGCAACGCTCGTCTACTGCAACCTTCTGCGTCAGGCGTACCGCGACGTACCGATAGTCATCGGTGGAATCGAGGCCAGTCTGCGCCGACTCGCGCACTACGACTACTGGAGTAATGCAGTGCGGCGGTCGATTCTGCTCGACGCGCGGGCCGACATTCTGCTCTACGGAAATGCGGAACAGGCGGTCGTCCAGGTCTGCCAGCGGCTGGCGGCGGGAACTGCTGGTGGGCTCAGCGGCATCCCGGGCTCAGTGGTCGTAACGCGAACTCTGCCGGCGCCCCTGCGCTGTGTGATGGTACCATCATATGAAGAGTGCTGTACCGACAAGGACAGGTTCAACGAGGCGTTCCGGCTCTGGCACCGGGAAGCCGACAACCCGGCCGGCCGGGCAGTTGTCCAGCCGCACGCTGACCGGCTCGTGGTGCAATATCCACGGCCGGCGCCGATGACCGAGTCCGAACTCGACTCGGTCTACGACCTGCCTTACACGCGCCTGCCCCACCCGAGCTATCAGGAGAAGATACCGGCCCTTGCAACGGTCAGATTCTCCATCACGTCACACCGGGGCTGCATCGGCTCTTGCTCGTTCTGCTCGCTCGCTGCACACCAGGGACGCATCATCCAGCGCCGCAGCCTGGACTCGATTGTACGCGAAGCCCGGCGGATTGCCTGCCTGCCGGGATTCAAGGGCCACATCACCGACATCGGTGGTCCGACCGCGAACATGTACGCAGCGTCGTGCCCGGCGATGACCGCGGGCCGGGTCTGCGCGGACCGAAACTGCACCTGGCCGGAGCCGTGCCCGAGCCTCGAACTTCATCTCGAGCGCGAGCTTGCCGTGCTTGCCGCGGTACGGCGCGTACCCGGCGTCAAGAAGGTATCAGTCGGTACCGGCGTGCGCTACGACCTGCTGGACCACGCCGCAGGCTCTCATTACCTGGAGGAGCTGTGCCGGCATTACGTCTCAGGTCAACTGCGGGTTGCGCCCGAGCACGTATCCGACCGGGTGCTGGCAGCCATGCGTAAGGCCCGCCACAGGAGCTACCTCAGATTCCGGGCGCGATTCAGTGCCATCAATCAGAAGCTCGGGATGAAGCAGTACCTGATACCGTACTTCATCTCCGGTCATCCGGGCGCGACTGTTGACGATGCGGTCGCGCTGGCCGAGTTTCTCATTCGAACCGAGCGATTCCGCATCCGTCAGGTCCAGCAGTTCACGCCGCTGCCGATGACCGCGGCGGGAGCAGCATACCACACCGGCAAAGACCCGTTCACTGGTCAGCCTGTGCACGTCGGCAGTCCGAAAGAACAGCGGCTCCAACGTGCCCTGCTGCAGCTTCACGAGCCGGCGAACTTCCGCCAGGCCGAGCAGGCCCTGACCAGGCTGGGGCGGCCTGACCTTGTTGCCCGGGTGCGCCGGCTCAAGCCGCTGCTCCCCGAAACCCGACATTGAGCCGCGAAAAGGACGAAAGGCACGAAGGAATGGGTGGACTTCGGACTCCTGGCCCTCTGCTCGGACTTCGTGCACTTCGCAGCAGTCAATTTCGGGATTGGGGTGCTCCGCAATCCTTGACAGCCCGGCGCGTTCCAGGGATATTGGTAGCCGATATGAAACGGCACCTACTGGCCTGTCTTGTCGCGCTGCTCGCCCTTCTCGCCTGCGACGTGCTTGAACCCGACGACGGACTCACCGACCTGACCGGCGACACATTCACTCTGAACCCCAACATCAACGTCGTGGCGATTACCGGCAATCCGGGACTCAGCCCGAACGGTCCATTCACGCTCGGCATGACCGTCTCGTCAAAGAGCTCGAACGTCGAAACCGACGTGCTGCCGGCCGGGCTTTTCCTGCGGCGGCGGCAGAAGAGCACGCAACACATGCTCCTCCTCAAGCCGCATCCGGTCACAACCGGCACCGGAACCAAGACCGAGCTGCTCGGCACGTTCTGCTGCAACAAGCATCGCCCCTCGCCTGACCTCGGTGACACCTTCGACCTCGGGCCGGTCACGAACAACGCCGGCCTGCGGCAGATACTGAACCTCGTCGCCGACAAGGACATATCTGATGCCATGAACATGCACATGGTGCAGCGCGCGGTGTACATGGTCACCGATTCAACCGGCCTCACGCCCGAGTACATTGATTCCCTTCAGGCGCTGCCCGACATCCCGTTGATGACGCGGCGCTAGCAGAACCGGTTCGAGCTCTCTGGCTACTATGCATGTTTTCGTTGACAAGCGGTGAGAGATTCGTAATCTATGCGCGATGGATTCTCCGACCCCGAGTCTGCGGGTCGCATCTAGACCGGTAACTGCCCTCTGTGTCTCGAACGACAATTGTCCGTTCCGTACGACTGGCGCCGCGCGTGCGGCGCGGTCAAGCTCTAAACCAAAGGAGGTCTGATGCCTGTAAAGAAGAAGAAGGCCGCGAAGAAGAAGAAGTAGGCTGCACGAAAGCAGACACCGCCCGTTGCTGCGGCCCGTACCGCACCAGCGGGCGGTCGTTTCCCACCCCAGCTCGGCCACGCATCATGTCGCCCGGCAACTGTCAGGTTGCTCCTGCGCTCCGCTTCGCGCTGCGTTCAGGCCGTTCCTCCCTGGCGAAGTGAGTCGTATTCTCTGCCTCGACTACGGCGAGCGCCGGACCGGTGTCGCGGTATCGGATGAAACGAGGACCATCGCTCAGGGCCTGCCGACGCTCGTCTGCCGGAATGAGCAGGAGCTGTTTGCCGCGGTGAGGCAACTGATTACTGAATACGCAGTGGCCGAAATCGTGGTAGGACTACCGGTCAGTCTCTCGGGAAAACCAAGCACCCGCTCGGAACGAATCCGGACCTTCGCCGCAAGACTGGCGCAGATGAGCTCGTTGCCGGTCAGGTTGCTCGACGAACGGTTCACCTCAGTGATGGCCAGACGGGTGCTTGACGAGGCGCAGCGGCGGCCAGACAGCAGCCACCAGAAGCGCCACACTCGGCCCGGACCGAGCGGCGACACCGACCGCATTGCCGCGACGATCATCCTCGAAGACTACCTAACCCGGACCGCCAACAAATGAAGCGCACCTGGCTGGCTGCCGCGTTTGTCGCCCTGGTTGCCTGCCGGACAACCGGGCCGGGCAATGGCGGCAGTGTCGAAGTCCGCGTCCGGGCCGGCATGTCTCTTGCGGAACTGACCGACAGCCTGCTGGCCCACGGCGTCATCAGGAACCGGTACCGATTCAGAACGCTCGCGCGATTCCGCTCCTATGAGCAGAGGGTTGTGCCGGGCCGCTACCACCTCCGTCAGGGCACGGACGAGGCGCGGGTACTGAAACTGCTGAGCCGCGAGGCACCAGCCTTCCTGCTCGTCACCATTCCGGAGGGGCTGACGGCAAGACAAGTGGCCGGGCTGCTTGAAGAGGCTGGCGTCTGCTCAGCCGAGTCGTTCCTTCGCGCCTGCACTGACACGCTGCTGCTGGGCGAACTCGGGATTCCCTGCACGACGGCAGAAGGGTTTCTTTTCCCCGAGACCTACCAGTTCGGCACGGCCGAACAGCCGGCGAGTATGGTGCGGCGGATGGTAAGGCAGTGCTTTGCCGTTCTCGGTGACTTACCGGCAGCAGAGCTTGTCCCGACCGTCACCCTTGCCTCGATCATCGAGAAAGAAGCCAGGGTCCCGGATGAGTTCCCGCGCATTGCCGGAGTGTTTGTCAACCGGCTGAAGCGGCGTCTGCCACTTCAGTCGTGCGCCACGGTCCAGTACGCGCTGCCCGAACGCAAGGAAGTGCTGGCCCTTGAGGACACAAGATACCCGTCGCCCTACAATACCTACCTGCACCACGGCCTGCCCCCGGGTCCAATCTGCAACCCGGGCCGGCGTGCGCTCCAATCCGCCCGCAATCCCGAGCGCCACGACTACATCTTCTTTGTCGCCCGGGGTGACGGCTCGCACATCTTTTCTCGCACCGCGGCCGAGCACGACGCGGCCTGCGCCCGGGTGCGCGGCCGGCGTTAGCGCCGGCTCTCGCACTTGACCGGTTGCCAACTGCCCCTAATATGAAACGGTGAAGACCATCCGCGACGCGGTGCACGGCGACCTCGACTTCACCGCCGACGAACTCTCGGTCATCAACACCGCCTGCTTCCAGCGCCTGCGCGGCATCAAGCAGCTCGGGGCCGCATACCTGGTCTACCCGAGCGCGGTGCACACACGTTTCGAACATGCGCTGGGCGCGTGCGGCGTGGCCAAGCAGATGGTCGCCCACATCCGGCGCAACTGTGGTGAGCGGGCGGTGAGCGCAGAGGATGAGCGGCTCATCGGCATCTACGCTCTGGTGCACGACCTGACCCATGTCCCGTTCGGCCACACCATCGAGGACGAGCGGAGAGTGTTCCCGCGCCACGACCAGAACACGATGCGGATGGACCATTTCCTGGAGCGGACCGATACCGGCCGGGCACTCGACAACCTGGGTGTGAAGAAGCAGGTGGCCCAGCTCATGAAACAGAAGCGGCTGGGCAAGGACGGGCCCACGTTCCACTACGACATCGTGTCGAGCACAATCTGCGCGGACCTGCTCGACTACCTGGAGCGCGATTCGTATTTCACCGGGCTGTCCCAGCAGTATGACGAGCGGTTGTACAAGTACTTTGTCATCGAGGACGGTGGGTTGGCCATCAACCTGGTGCGGTCAGGACTGTTTCGCATGGACGGGCTTTCTGAGACCCTGAACATCCTGCGCATGCGCTACGTGCTGTCCGAGCGATGCTACTATCACCCGGCCAAGAACGCGGCCTCGGCAATGGTGTCGAAGGCGCTGGAGCTGTGCATCGGCGCAGGGAAGATGCGCCTCTCCGAACGGTCGTTCTACGACGTGGGGGACGAGGGTTTCCTGCGCATCCTGCTGTCCGGGCCGGCGCCGGCAGAGTACCTCGTGGATGGCTTCCTTGCCCGGCGGCTGTACAAGAAGGCGTACCTTGTGTCGCGGCGCAGCCTGGCTTCGACCGAGCGATTCGCCGCGTATCACCTCGATGCCGAGAAGCGAGCCGAGGCTGAGCGCTGGCTTGCGCGCCGGCTCAAGGTACCGTTCCGGTCCGTGATTGTGTACTGCCCTTCGTCGTCGATGCAATTGCGCGAGGCGAACGCACGGTTCAAGCTGGCCGATGGCGAGCCGCCGCGCCGCCTCGAAGGCAATCGCGAGGTCGAGAACCTGAAACGGCAGCAGGAGGAGCTGTGGAAGTTCTTCGTCTTCCTTGACCCGGTTCATGCGGACAAGACCGCGGCCGCAGGGAGGTTGTGCGAGGAATACTTCGGGCAGCGCAACGAGCTGCCCGAGCTGACCCGGGTCGCAGCCTGCGACCCGGCCGACGCGTCGCAGAAGAGGAATTGAATCAGGACTGGAGGTCTGATGCATTGTCGAAGTTGTAGTAAGGAAGTAGTCGATACGGCCGAGGTCTGCGTCCATTGCGGCAGCAAGCCGACCGCGGGCAGCAAGTACTGCCAGCACTGTGGGGCCGAGACCGACCCCAAGGCAGAAGTATGCGTGAAGTGCGGGGTGAGGCTGGCGACCGCCGCCAAACCCAAAGAGGGCAAAGACTGGCTGGTGGCCCTGCTGCTCTCCATCTTCGTCGGCGAACTCGGAGTGGACCGGTTCTACCTGGGCTACATCGGCCTCGGTATTCTCAAGCTCGTCACCGCGGGCGGCTGCGGTATCTGGTGGCTGATTGACCTGATCCTCATCGCCTCGAACAAGCTCAAGGACTCGGACGGCCGCGAGCTAGTGAGGAAGTAGCCCGGCAGGACCGACACACGGGCAGGACATGAAACGTGTCAGCGCGGGCAGCATG
>CAZQFS010000026.1:0-19468 GCA_964592755.1 uncultured bacterium
TGCGTGCTCGCCTCGATTCCGCTTGCCATCGGCTTTGTCGGCGGCTACGCGACCGACCGGTCCAAAGGCTACGCCCTGCTGCTTGCTTTCTTCCTCTTCCTGGGCATCGCCGCCGCATTCACCGCGCTCGGCATGGTCGCCGGGCTCGCCGGCACGCTCTTCGGCACGACGTCCAGGTTCTGGCCGGTCCTCATCGTTATCGTCTGTGTCATCATGGGCGGCCAGATACTCCTCTTCCCCAATTTCGAGATACCGATGCCCCGCGGCTTTGCGCCCAAGGCCGGCGGCGTCATCGGCGCGTTCCTGCTGGGCGCGCTGACCGGCGTCATCGCCACGCCTTGCGCAATGCCGATACTGGCGGTAATCCTCTCCTACGTCGCGTCGAAAGGGAACATCATCTACGGCGGGCTGCTGCTCTTCACCTACGCGCTCGGTCACTCGGTGCTCGTGCTGGTTGCCGGCAGCTCGATAGGCATCGCCGAGGCGATGGTGAACTCCAAAGGTCTGAAGCGAGTCTCGGTGTTCCTTAAGAAGGCCTCGGGCGTGCTGCTCCTGCTCGTGGCCGCTTATTTCGTCTATGAGTTGGTCAAACGCTAGCTACGGAGGTTCATCTGTGAAACACCTGACCGCATTCGCGGCCGCGCTGCTGATTGTGCTGATGTCCGGATGTCCTAATGCTCCCCGGCCCGCCAATACCACGTCGGCACCGGACACCAACCTGACCGCCCAGAACGAAATCTGCGAAACGCTGCCCGCAGCCGACTCGGCCGCGGTGGCTGCCGCCCCGGATTCCCCGCCGGCCAGACCCGAGCCGAAGCCCGCACCCGAAGCGAAACCTGAACCGGTTGCCAAACCTGAACCCGCACCAGAAACGCCGCCCAAACCCAAGGTACTACCCAGGATGTGGGACTACGGCTCGACAAACTGCCTGCCCTGCATGGAAATGGAGAAGATCCTCACACCGTTGATGGCTGAGTACAGAGACGAAGTGGACGTCCGCATCATCAATGTCTACCAGGACCGGGAAAAGACAATGCAGGCCCGGATTCAGGTCATCCCGACTCAGATATTCTACGACCCGGACGGCAAAGAGCTCTTCCGTCACATCGGCGTCTACCCGCGCGATTCCATCGTGGCAAAGTTCCGCGAGTTCGGCTGGGAGTAGCCGGTGAAAGAACGGCACAAGCTTCTCGTCATCCTCGGCGTCTTCCTCTTTTTCTACTTCGTGCCGCTCGGCGGAACACGGATTCAAGGCGCCCTGCTCGAGGGCTTCCAGATGCTCCAGGAGTACGCCCGGCTGCATGTCCTCCTCTGCCTGGTGCCCGCGTTCTTCATCGCCGGAGCCATCCAGAACTTCATCTCCAAGGAAGCCATCCTCAAGTACTTCGGCCCCAAGTCCAACAAGGTCCTTGCCTACTCCATCGCTTCGGTCTCGGGCGCGATTCTCGCGGTCTGCTCCTGCACCGTGCTGCCGATGTTCATGGGCATCTACTATGCGGGCGCAGGACTCGGCGTAGCCACGACCTTCCTCTACTCCGGTCCGGCAATCAATGTCCTCGCCATCCTGATGACCGGCCGCGTGCTCGGGCTCGAGCTTGGCCTTGCCCGCGCCATCGGCGCAATCGTCTTCTCGGTTGTCATCGGCCTTGCGATGGCGTTCATCTTCTTCCGCTCCGAGAAAGCCCGTGCCGAGGCATCCGGCGCGTTCGACATGGAGGCGACCAAAGGCGGCCGCCGGCTCGCTCAGAACATCCTCTACTTCGCCGCGATGATTCTCGCGCTCATCTTTCTCACCTGGGGCAAGCCAAAGGAACCGATTGGCTTCTACAATGCTGTCTACTCAGTTCACTGGTATCTGGCCGGAGCGTCGCTCATCGGCCTTGCCTTGATGGTCTGGCGGTGGTTCAACTCGGACGAACGAAAAGCCTGGGTCGCGTCCACGTGGACCTTTGCCAAGCAGATACTGCCCCTGCTCTTCGGCGGCGTGTTTGTGGCAGGCTTCCTGCTCGGCCGGCCGGGACTTGATGCCGGCATCATCCCCAATCACGTGATTGCCGGCCTGCTCGGCGGCAACTCACTTCTCGCCAACCTGTTCGCCTCAGTCTCGGGCGCCTTGATGTACTTCGCCACGCTCACCGAAATCCCCATCCTGCAGGGACTTCTGGGTTCAGGAATGGGTAAAGGCCCGGCCCTTGCCCTGCTCCTTGCCGGCCCGGCCCTGTCCCTGCCCTCAATGATTGTCATCATCCGGATGATTGGCGCAAAGAAGGCGCTGACGTACATCCTGCTTGTGGTTGTGCTCTCCACCTTCGTTGGCCTGCTCTATGGTGCGCTTACCTGACTCACCCCAACTCTATCCCGCTCAAGGGAGAGGAAGCGAATTCCCTCTCCTCTCTGAGGAGGGGACAAGGGTGAGGAAAAAACAAAAGACAGACAAAGAAGGAGTAGACCGTGAAAATCCAGGTACTCGGCATCGGCTGTGCCCGATGTCAGGAACTCGAAAAGCGCGTCCGTGACACACTGGCGGAGATGAATATCGCCGCTGACATCGAGCACGTCAAAGACCTAAAGCTCTTTGCCTCGATGGGCGTCTTCATGACGCCCGGTCTCGTCGTTGACGGCAAGGTCGTACTGCAGGGCAAAGTTCCGTCAAAGGACGAACTGAAGAAGTTGTTCAGCGGAGGCAGGTAGCCATGGCCGGATGCTGCGCCCCAAGTGAACCGACCTGCGCCTGCGGCACAAAGGACATCCTGCTGCTCGCCTGCTCCGGCGGCTCCAACGTCGGTCAGATAGCCAACGACGCGGCCAAGGCGCTCGACGGCTACGGTCAGGGCTCGATGTACTGCGCCATCGGCGTCGGCGCGCAACTGCCGAGCTTTGTCGAAAGCGCCAGGCAGAAGCCCTGCGTGGCGATTGACGGCTGCCCGGTTGCCTGCGTGCGCAAGTCGCTGGAGAACGTCGGCGTGGAACCCGCGGTCCACGTCATCGTCACCGAACTCGGCATCGAGAAACACCACACTTTCGACCACACCAACGACGACATCGCCAGGGTTGTCGGTGCGGTCGCAGACGCGCTGGCGAAGAAGCCGTGAGCGTTCAACCCGACCCGCTGGTCTGCTACTGCGGTAAGGTGACGCACGGCCGGATTGTCGCCGCCATACGCGCCGGGGCGAAGACGCTAAAGCAGATTCAAGATGCAACCGGCGCTGGCGTCGGCGACCGCTGCAAGGAACTGAACCCCAAAGGCACTTGCTGCATCCCGGATATCCTCGCCATTCTCAAAGAGGAGACCGGCACGCAGCAGGAAGGCGGCTGCACTTGTCCGCACTGCGGCCCGAAGTAACGCCGACCGCGGCTCCATCTGTCGTTCCCCGCGGCCGGGCTGCGCGGCTGCTCGCCGGCTTGCTTCGCTTCGTCGGCCTTTGGGCAGGCATCTCGGGCGCGTACGCGGTGATGGGCGGCGGCACGTGTCCCTGCTGCGGCAATCCCGGCTGCCCGGTCGGCCTCGGTGTCGCGGGCATCTTCGGTGCCCTCGGCTCACTCATCATCAACTACGGCCGCCGCGGTCTCGCCGCCGTCCGCAGCCGCATCAGCAGGCGCGTCCACGACTGACCTGCTGATGCAGGACGTCTTTTACGGTTGAACGCGACCCCGTCATGTCGGCGGCCGTGAGCGCCGGCGTCCGGCTGCCGGGCCTGCAACGCAGGTGGCGGCGCGCTAGAATCGTGCTTGACTTGGTGATGGAGTCCACCCCATAACCGCCCAGGCCGGGCTGATGACTCCTGCAGTTGCCGGAACGCCCTCAAGCGTCCCAAATGGCTACAGGTGTACCGAACTCAGGAGGACTCCATGCAGGAACCGTTCGTTCTGGCCGCGGTCTGGCTTGCCTTGGCCGTCGGCGCCACAATCATCGCCAATCATCTGAGGGTTTCGATTGCTTTGGTCGAAATCTGCGTCGGAGTGGCTGCCGGCGCGGTCGCCACCCGCTTCCTAGGCCCCGACTCACTCGGCGCAAACACTGAATGGCTGCGCTTCCTGGCCGCGGCCGGCTCAGTGATGCTTACATTCCTGGCCGGCGCCGAGCTGGAGCCGACGCTGCTGCGCCGCAAGCTGGGCGAGGTGACCGCCATTGGGCTGGTCGGCTTCTTCGCGCCGTTTCTCGGCTGCGCCGCCATCGCCCGTTTCGCGCTGCACTGGGACGTCCGCGCCAGCCTGCTGGCGGGGGTGGCACTCTCAACGACCTCAATGGCCGTGGTCTATGCGGTAATGATGGAGACCGGCTTCAACAAGACCGAGTTCGGCAAGGGCATACTGGGCGCGTGCTTTGTGAACGACCTCGGCACCGTGCTCGCGCTAGGGTTCATTTTTGCGCCGTTTACGGCCAAGACCGCGGTCTTCGCCGCGGTCGCGGCGGCGGTTCTGGTGGCGCTGCCGTTCCTGACCAGGCGGATCGCCAGCCGCTATGCCTATCGGACCGCAGCCATCAGGACAAAGTGGGTGGCACTCGTCGTGTTCGGGCTCGGGGCGCTGGCGCTCTGGTCGGGCAGCGAGGCAGTGTTGCCGGCGTACCTCATCGGGATGGTGCTTGCCGGGACTTCGGCGATGGACCAGGATTTCGTCCGACGTCTCCGCACGCTGACCGTTGGATTCCTGACGCCATTCTACTTCATCCGAGCCGGTTCGCTGGTGGCGGTTCCAGCGCTCCTGGCTGCGCCGCTCACATTCCTCGCTTTGCTCGGTGGCAAGCTCGCGACCAAGATACTCGGGGTCTTCCCGGTCATCGCCCATTTCCGGCGCGAACGAAGCGAACGCTGGTACTACACGCTCATGATGTCAACCGGGCTGACGTTCGGGACGATATCGGCGCTGTACGGCTTCTCACACGGCATCATCAGCAGCGTGCAGTACTCGTTCCTTGTCGCCACTGTCATTGCCAGCGCGGTCGTGCCGACCGTCATCGCAACGCTCGCCTTCCTGCCACGGCACCTGCTGCCCGACGTTGACACGATGGGCCAGCCCGAAGGTGGTCGCGGTGACGTGCGGCTGATTCCGGACGCTGAGGAAGAGGAACCGGAAGAGAAGCAGTAGGCGGGACCGCATCGAAGGTTGACCGCGGGCGCGATTCTGTTCGGGGTCTTGAACGCCTTCGTGCCGTGCTGCTGGCCGCGTTCTTCACCAGCCTGTCAGGGACCAACTGGCCCGCGCTGCCCGGCGTCATCCTGACCGCGGTCAGTTCCGCCTTCCTCGGGCTCCTGGTCGCGGTGTCGGTCGCCGAAGTGTTCGAGGCCCAGTCCATCTCCAACTTCTTCCGCTTCCCGATGGTATTCCTCTGCGGTCTCTTCTTCCCGCTCGAACGCCTGCCCGCCTGGCTCCGACCGCTCTCCCACGCCCTGCCGCCGACCTACGGCGCGGACATCATGCACTAGGCTATCGGCCGTCCCGGGTTCCTGCCGCTCTGGCTTGAGCTTCTCATCCTCGTTGCCTTCTGCCTCGCCCTGTTTCTCGCCAGCCTGCGCACCATCAACCGCCGCCGGATTTCCTGAAACCCGCCTGCGTTGCGCGCCGCCCGTTGTCGACTAGAATGAAATGATGGCAACCCGCATCCTCTTTGCCTGCGTCGCCAACTCGTGCCGGAGCCAGATGGCCGAGGCGTTCTGCCGCGAGCTGGGCGAAGGGGTCGAATGCGCGAGCGCGGGCTCGCATCCCGGGCACGGGGTGCACGCAGGCGCGGAACAAGCGATGGCCGAACTCGGCATCGACATCTCGGCGCAGCGGGCCAAGGGATTCGCGGAGCTACGCAACCAGCGATTCGACTACTTCGTCACGATGGGCTGCGGCGAAACCTGTCCGTTCTGGCCGGGCGCCAGGGTGCTACGCTGGGAGATACCGGACACTTGAGGGATGCCAATCGAGGAGGTGCGCCGGGCGCGCGACCTGATCAGAGAGAGTGTCGCGGCGCTGCTGCGCGACCTCGGCTGTCTTAAGCCGGGCCGGTTGGACATCCCCGGCGCTCCGACTAGAATGTCGCCATGAGACTCGGCATAGTCATCACTCAGACCGACCCGGAAACGGTATTCAACGCGCTACGACTGGCGCTCTACTCCCGGCAGCAGGGCGACGAGGTCCGTGTTTTCCTCTCCGGCAAGGGCGTAGAAATCGACCGGATTGAAGACCCGAAGTTCGACGTTCAGGGTCAGGCGCGCAAGGTGCTCGACGCCGGTGGCCAGTTCCTCGCCTGCGGTACCTGTCTCAAGCTGCGCGACTCCGGCGGGTCGGAGATATGCCCGCTATCGACGCTCAAAGACCAGTACGAAATCGTCCGCGACTCTGACCGGATCGTGACCTTCTAACCAGCCGGGCGCACTCGGCCCACCTCTCCAGCTCAGTGTTGCAGCCGGCTCCACCGGCCGTTTCTATACCCCGGCGATTGACTTACAGTTATTTTAGCCTATACTAAATCAGATGAGCAGCGTCAAAGACGCCCGGAAACAGGCGGCAGTTTTTGCCGCCCTGGCCGTGGAGAGCCGGGTGCGCATCGTGCAACTGCTGGCGAAGGACACGTTTTGCGTCGGTGCGCTGTCGCGCCTGACCGGCATCTCGGCCGGCGCGGTATCCCAACATCTGCGCGTACTGAAGTCGGCCGGGCTGGTCGAGCCGGAGCGCCGGGGCTATTTCGTCCACTACCGGCTCGCGCCGGGCGCGGCCCCTATGCTCGGCAAAGCGGTATCCGATATCTTGAAGCCGAAGAAAGGAGCAAGATCGTGTGTTGCGAGAAAGAGAAGTGCCATTGCCCGGAGGAGTTGAAGGGCAAGCCGGAAGACTGCACGCCGGAGCAGATTCGGAAGTGCCACGGCAACGACAAGGCACACCCCTGCTGTAAGTAGCCGACTCTCCCCGCTGTGCGGAGCGTGAACGCCGCCGGGCCCGCGGTGCTGGCACGCGGACTCGTCAAGCGGTTCGGAGATGTTGCTGCGCTGGCCGGCCTGGACATCGAGGTCCGGGCCGGCGAGCTTTTCGGGCTCCTGGGCCCGAACGGCGCCGGCAAGACCACTACCATCAACCTGCTGACCGGCCTAGCTCGGCCGGACCGGGGTGAGTTCAGCATCGCGGGGCTCGACTGCACGCGCCGGCCCCGTGCGGCCCAGCATCTTATCGGCGTGGTGCCGGACGAGAGCAACCTCTACCCGGAGTTGACCGGACACGACAATCTCAGTTTCTGCGCTTCGCTTTACGGCATTCCGCGCCGTGAGCGTGACGCCCGCGCGACGAGGCTCCTGTCGGAGTTCGGGCTTACCGAAGCCGCGGGCCGCAAGTTCGCCGGTTACTCCAAAGGAATGAAGCGCAAGCTGACGATTGCGGCCGGCATCATCCACCATCCGAGCGTTCTGTTCCTCGACGAGCCGACCACCGGTATTGACGTCCAGAGCGCGCGTCACATCCGCCAGCTCATCGCCGACCTGCACCGCTCCGGCACGACCATCCTGCTTACCACCCACTACATCGAGGAGGCCGAGCGGCTGTGCGAGAGAGTGGCATTCATCGTCAGCGGCCGCATCGTCCGTACCGATACGGTCGCGGCCCTGCTTGAGCCGGTACGCGAGCGACAATTGCTGGAACTGACGGTCTCGACAAACCCTGGTGCCGCAATCGAGCTGCTCTCCCGTGCGTTCGGCCAGGCCCGGTTCTCGGCGGTTGATGACAGCCGGATTCGCGCCGAGTCTTCCGCCCCACTTGCGGTTGGCCCGCTCGTGCGAGTTCTTGAGGAACAAGGTATCGAAGTCATCGAAGCGCGTCGAGTCCGGCCAACACTGGAAGAGGTGTTTGTCGCGACGACCGGCCTCGAGGCGACCACCCTGCGCACGGAGAAAGAGAAGAAGTGAAGCACTGGGGCGCGTTCGCAAGCATCATCGCCAAGGACATGCGCACCTACTACCTGAAGCCGCCCAATGTCAGTTGGGGACTCGTCTTCCCCCTGGCGTGGACCGGGATGTTCTTTGTCCGCTCCGGCGCGAACCCGTCCGAACTACGCTCGCTCCTGCCCGGCGTGATGACCCTGGCGGTGCTCTTCGGCACCACCTCGTTGCTGGCGGTCGCCATCACCTTCGAAAAGAAGAGCCGTTCGTTCGAGCGGCTGCTGCTTGCGCCGGTCCCGCTGTCGCTCCTGATGTTCGCCAAGACCTCGGGCGCAATCCTGTTCGGGGTCTTGAACGCCTTCGTGCCGGTGCTGCTGGCCGCGTTCTTCACCAGCCTGTCAGGGACCAACTGGCCCGCGCTGCTTGCCGGCGTCATCCTGACCGCGGTCAGCTCGGCCTTCCTCGGACTCCTGGTCGCGGTATCGGTCGCCGAGGTGTTTGAGGCCCAGACCATTTCCAACTTCTTCCGCTTCCCGATGGTGTTCCTCTGCGGCCTCTTCTTCCCGCTGGCGCAACTGCCCGCCTGGCTCCGGCCGCTCTCCTACGTCCTGCCGCCGACCTACGGCGTGGACGTTCTGCGCCAGGCGCTTGGGACACAATCCCAATTCGGGGAACCGAATTGGATCATGTCCCGCGCCGGACTCCCGCCGCTCTGGCTTGAGCTCCTCATCCTCACTGCCTTCTGCCTCGCCCTGTTTCTTGCCAGTCTTCGGACCATCAACCGCCGCTGGATAGCCTGAGCCCGCCCGCCATCTCCAACCGACGTTGACAGCGGCGAGCCGCATCGTATGATATATGCGCGTTTGCGCATATGAGTATATCCAACAAAGCCAACCTGGTCGGCGTCAAGGATGTGTTCCGTGCCCTGGCAGACAGGACGCGTCTGGCGATGCTCCGGCTGCTCATTGACAAGAAAGAGCTGTGCGTCTGTGAGGTAATGGACGCACTGAGCATCTCCCAGACCAGGACTTCGCGGAACCTCGCGCTTCTCTGTGGCGCAGGATTGCTCAAAGGTGAGCGCCGGGGGAAGTGGATGTTCTACTCGGTGGATAGAACTCAAGCCCTGGCGTCTTTGTTCGCATTCATCCGAGAACGGATGCCGCCGATTGCCATCAGGGCTGGTGCAAAAAGGAGGAAGTGCTAAGGCATCATGGTCACTGAAGCGTGCATCGACAAGAAACCCAAGGGCCTCGGCGTCTTCGAGAAATACCTGACCGTCTGGGTCCTCCTGTGTATCGGGGTCGGCATTGCGCTGGGCAAGCTCGCCCCGTCCGTGGCAAGAACCCTCGACGGTCTTGCCATCTATTCGGGCGGCGCACCGGTCATCTCCATCCCGATTGCCATCTGCCTCTTCTTCATGATGTATCCCATCATGGTAAAAATCGACTTCGCCGAGGTGCTCAAGGCAGGCAGAAGCGCGAAGCCGGTCGGGCTGACGCTCTTCGTCAACTGGGCAGTCAAGCCCTTCACGATGTACGCCATCGCCATCTTCTTTCTCGGCGTCGTCTTTCGCGGCCTCATCGGCCCGAACGCGGTCGACCATGTGAAGATGCCTTTGGGGCTCGACCTCGCGGTCGGCGCGACCTATGGCGTCGGCAAGGTCGTGCTCGTCAACGGCGCCAAGCTGCTGGAAATCCCGCTCTGGCGCAGCTACCTCGCCGGCTGCATCCTGCTCGGCGTCGCGCCCTGCACCGCGATGGTCCTTGTCTGGGGACATCTGGCCAAGGGCAACGCCGGCCACACGCTGGTCATGGTCGCCATCAACTCGCTGACCATGCTGATACTCTACGGTGTTCTGGGCGGCTTCCTGCTCGGCGTTGGCAGACTGCCCGTGCCCTGGCAGGCGCTCGTCCTCTCCATCGCCATCTATGTCGCGCTACCGCTCGCCGCCGGGTACGCCAGCCGCAAGTTAATCATCCGGGCAAAAGGCGAAGCGTGGTTCCGCGAGAAGTTCCTGCATATCCTCACGCCCGTCACCATCGTCGCCTTACTCCTGACGCTCGTACTGCTCTTCTCCTTCAAGGGCGACGTCATCCTCTCCAACCCGCTCACAATTCTCTGGATTGCCATCCCGCTCTTCATCCAGACCAACCTCATTTTCTGGCTCGGCTATGCCCTCGCGAAGCTGCTGAAGCTCAAGTACGAAGACGCCGCACCATCGGCCATGATCGGCGCATCCAACCACTTCGAGGTCGCCATCGCCACCGCCACGATGCTCTTCGGCCTTTCCTCCGGCGCCGCGCTCGCCACGGTCGTCGGCGTCCTTATCGAAGTTCCGGTCATGCTCCTGCTGGTTAGAATCTGCCTGAAGACCCAGCACTGGTTCCCGGCGCGGGCCTGACCGCGTTCGTCAGCTTCGCCTTCTGGTCCCGCAAACGTCTGTTCCGACTGGAGTCGGCAACCAGTTGGGATTCTCCGCTCCAACCCGTGCCCGGTCCGGGTTTGACTGGTGCGGGTTTCAGTCTAGACTATGTGCATGGAGAAGTACAATCTGCCTGTCATCATCGAGAAGGATGCCGATGGGTACTTCGCTTACTGCCCGGAACTGCAAGGGTGCTATACCCAGGGCGCTTCGTACGAA
The DNA here is from genome assembly GCA_964592755.1 of uncultured bacterium. Taxonomy (GTDB): domain Bacteria; phylum Hydrothermota; class Tepidihabitantia; order Tepidihabitantales; family Tepidihabitantaceae; genus CAZQFS01. The sequence goes on from CAZQFS010000026.1 coordinate 10,495, forward strand.
GAAGCGCTCGCCAACCTCCGGGACGCCATTGCCTTGCACATTCAGGACCGGCTGGCCCGCGGTGAGCCGATAGTTCGGCCGGAGATAATGAACATCGCCACTCTCGAAGTGGCGGTATGAGCCCGAAGCTACCCCGCCGGACTGCGGCCGAAGTCCGGCGCGCTCTGGAACGTGCCGGATTCCAGACGGTGCGCCAATCCGGCAGTCACCTGATACTCAGGAATGCCGCAGGGCGGAGGGTCACGCTTCCCGTGCACAGCGGCCTGACGCTCCACCCCAAGCTTCTGAAGAACATCCTGGCCGACGCCGAACTGACACCCGAGCAACTGGCCGAACTGCTCTGAGCTTCGGCGGCGCTGGCAACGGTCGTTGGCGTGCTCATCGAAGTGCCCGTGATGCTACTCCTCGTCCGCGTCTGTCTGAAGACCCGCGCTGGTTTCCGGTGCGGAAGCTTGAGTAGAACCGCCAAGGTTACCAGGCACGCCAAGACCCCGGACCCGGGGCTTCTGCATTCTGGTTTCCGGCATCTGACTTCAGTCTACCCTCGCTACCGACCTGCATCTCGTCCACCGCTGTCCGCCGCCCGCTGACTCGGACAGCGGCGGTTCACCTATTCCAATTCCCGCCGCAGACACGCTCGTGCCGCTTGACTGCGCCCGCCACAGATATAGCCTTCTGCTAATGGCGGACAGGCATCTGAACCTCTTCTACTCGTACAACGCGAGCGAGGAAGCCGAGCTTATTGAAAACAACCTGACTCGGGCGTTCATCCAGGCGCTGCGACTGCTGTCCGGCCCGGTGCGGAACCGGTTTCTGCGCTCGCTCTTCAGCATGCACCGGGAGTCGGCCGAGCTTGCCGCTCACGACTACGAGCGGGCGGATACCCGACTCCAGGACTACATGGACAGAAGTATCAGTATGAGCTGCGACTCTAAGCACATTGTCACCATAGCCACAAGCAGGCCGCAAGAGGAAGACGGCGAGCCGACTGAACAGAATGACGTCGAAGGTGGCGCGAAGCCCGACGCCTGGATATTCGACAAGGACAATCAGGCCTACTGCCTGCTGTTCGAATGCAAGCGCGGTGGCAATCCGGTCGCCAAGGACCAAGTACTGAGGCACGCGAAGGAATGGTTCGGCATGACTCCTGCGAAGGCCGAAGGGCGCACGGTATCTCTCACGTGGCAGGACGTGCTGCGTGCGAAGGAAATAACGCTTGCCATGCAGCCCGAGTTGAATGAACAGGAGAGACTCGTTCTCGAAGCTCTTGAGGAGTTCCTCGGCTTCTTTGGCTATCGGTTGTTCAAGGGCTTCAAGTTTGCGAAACTGCAGGCCCCGTCAGGCTGGCGGCTGTCCAGTAGAGAGGCCCGCCACGGCCCGTTCCGCTTCGACGAACTCCGCCCCGCGCCGAGGTTCAGGCTGTGCCACGCGCGTGATGGGCATCAGAACGAGGCGGGCCTGTTCCGCTTTGACCGGCTTGACCCGGTGCCAGCCTTCAGCCTGCTCAACAAGAAAGGAGACAAACATGGACGCTGAAATGGCAAAGAACTTCTACGACAACCACGAGTGGTTCAATCAGTTCTTTGACGACCTGTACAATCTTGTCGACAAAGTCGCGGCCGGGCTTTCTCGCGAGCGTTTCGAAGAGTCAGCGGGACGGCAGTACTACAAAGCGCAGCGGAAACCATCTCTACCCGACATCTACACCGCGCTTTTCTCCCGCGAGGCAGGCCCCCGCCTGATCCTGGCGTCGCTCATGAAACGCGAGTACAAGAACAAGGCGGTTCCATCCGAACCCGCACTACTGGTGCTGGCCTACGACTTGGACCATGACGATCAGGGGATTGCAGCGCACGTAGTTAATATGAAGCACGTCCATCCCCCACGAAACGACAGCGCGCTGACGCTGAGTGGACACCTAGACTTGGGAAAGACAGTCAACTTCCGGGGGTTCTTCGTCCCGCTCGATGCCTTCAGCGTGCAGAACTGCACCAACGTGGAAGATGCCGTGCAGGAGAAGATCATCGAACCCCTTCGAACGATTCTGGACGAGCCCTTCACGCAGCCCGGCAAGAAGTCCAAGACGAAGGAATAGACTTCTCCATCCGCGCTTACATCATCTAGACCACTGGGTTTCGGCTACGCAGAGACGAGCTGCCGGCAGCCGAGCTGAGCCGGAACGCGGACATGGGGCGGTCTGGAGTTGGCTCTGTCCGTTCTTTACATGATACAGAAACAGTATAGAATTGTCCCATGAGCGAGATAATCAGGACACTGGCGCTTGAGTGGTCCCGCCGGAAGCTACCGGCCATGGTCAGCCGGGATTTCGACCTTTCGGGCTACGCCGACACGAGGCCGGCCATGGTCATTGCCGTGTCGGGCTTCCGCCGGGTCGGCAAGACCTACGCGCTGTTGCTCCTCGCCCGGCGTCTGCTTGAGACGCTCTCGCGTGAAGAAGTAGTGTACCTGAACTTCGAGGATGAACGGATACCGCTCGCGACCGAGACCCTTAGCGGCCTGCTGCCGGCGCTTGCCCAGACTCACGCCCGGCCGGTCCGATTCCTGCTTCTGGACGAAATCCAGGCCGTGCCCGAATGGAGCCGTTGGGTGCGCCGCATACACGACACCGAGGACGTCCGCCTGTTCATCTCCGGCTCTTCATCCAAGATGTCGGTCGCCGAGATCCCAACCGAACTGCGCGGGCGATTCCTGCTGGTGAAGGTCTTCCCGCTTTCCTTCTCCGAGTTTCTCCGCTTCCGCGACCTGGCAATAGACCTCAAGGCCGTTCCCCACCTCGATGGGGAGAAGGCCCGACTGCTGCGGGCGCTCGACGAGTATCTGCGCTGGGGCGGACTGCCGGAAATCGTGCTCGCCGACCAGGACCGCAGGCTGGAAATCGCCCAATCATACTACCAAACCATCGTCCGCCGCGATATCGTCGAACGCAACCGCATCCGGAACGACGAGGCAATGAAGGCTCTGCTCCGCCTGCTCACAAACTCGGTCGCCTACACCGTCACCAAGCTGCACAATACCCTGCGCAATCTGAACTACGCCGTCGGCAAGACCACGCTCCAGCGCTACCTGAGCTTCGTTGAGGAATCCTACTTCATGTTCAGCCTCACCGCCTTCGCGCCTTCGGTCAAGGACCGGTTGCAGCATCCGCGTAAGGCCTACTTCATAGACAACGTGTTCATCAGCTCGCTTTCCACCCGGTTTTCCCATTCCGCCGGACGGCTGTATGAGAATCTGGTCGCGGTCGAACTTCTGCGCCGGGCTGCGGCCCGTCCCGAGACCGAACTCCACTATTGGAAGAACCCTCTCCACGAAGAGGTGGACTTCGTGTGTCGCAACGGTACGCGGGTCGAGCAGTTGATACAGGTGTGCTCAGACCTGGCCGACCCGGACACGCGCAAACGTGAGCTGCGGGCGCTGCTCAAGGCGGGTCGTGAGCTCAGGTGCCGCCGACTGCTCGTAATCACCGAGGACTACGACGCCGTCGAGAAAGTGCGAGGCTACAAGGTTGTGTTCATTCCACTCTGGAAGTGGCTGCTTGCCGGCGCGAGTCTGGCAGTTGCGTCCCGACCCCCGCGATGAAGGGCAGCGTGAAGCCTCCCTGCCGCGCGTACGTTGACATCGAGACCACCGGGCTGAATCGGCACGAGTACGACCTGACCGTCGTGGGAGTCTGTCTTGAACAAGGCCGTAGCCGCGAAATCTCCCAGTTCTACGATACCACACTCACCCGCAAGAGCGTCTTCGACGCCGTGAAGCACGCGGATGTGCTCTACACGTTCAACGGCGAGCGATTCGACCTGCCGTTCATCGAGCACCATCTTGGGCTGAACCTGGCCCGACGCCTCGAGCACCGTGACCTGATGTACTGCTGCTGGGACAACGGACTCTGGGGCGGGCAGAAGGCGGTCGAGCTCAAGCTCGGCATCAGCCGCAAGACCCTCGGGCTCGACGGCGCCGACGCCGTTGACCTGTGGTTCGACTACAAGGAGCACGGCAGCAAGCGCGCACTCCGGAAGCTGCTCAGGTACAACGCCGAAGACGTCATCAACCTCGCGCACATCAGACGCAGACTCGGCGTGCGGTGAGTTGAGGCCGACGCGACTCGACCGGACCGACACCTGATAGAATGGTTCATATGACTGCCGCGACCATCGGCGCGTTCGAAGCCAAGACCCGGCGCTCGGACTGTCATTGACACCGAGGGCAACCGCATCGCCCTGTATTCGTTCCCGGTGTCAGAGTAGCCCGGGCTCCAGTTCCGTCAGAAGGGCAGACGACGAGAGGCCGGCGGTGGTGCTCGGGTGCAAGAGCCTTAAGGAGCAGACATCGTGCTTCGGGCCGGAGAGTCGGCAGTGGGGTCAAGCGATTCGGCACCGCCTCGACTTCCGGCCTCAGATTCGGCTGCTGAGCTCCCGGAGAATCGGCCTGGCCCTAGAACAGCGTCGGGATAATCTGGAAGTCGAGCGTTGAGAAGACATTGACCCGAGCGCTGTCCGGAACGTACACCGCGCCGACCTGGTAGCGGCCAAGGTGGACCGTCGCTCCCCAACCGAGCGTACCGATGCGGTAGACACGGTCTGCGTTGACGTCCGCGACGGTCGGCGCAAGGCCGATATGGTGAAGCGCACGCAGCAGGCGGGGAGCGCCGGACAGGAAGTAGTAGTTGAACCCAAGCTGCGCGGTCTTGATGAAGCGGTTGTCACTGACGCTGAAGCAGACCGGACTGACACGCAGTATCGGCTCCCAGGCAGACGGACCGCGAACACTGCCCCGGAACGGCGGGACGTGGTTGACAAGGAGCAGTTCGAGCAGGTTGATGCGGTCGCTCTTTGAGCCATACCTTATTTCAAAATCCTCGATGGTGCGTGCCAGCTCAAGCTCTTTCAGGTCGAGCTGAATCAGGTTCCAGTGGCCGTACGACTCGATGTCGGTGTATGACCTTATCGGCCTGCCCGGCTGGCTCGGGATAGCGAGGCCCGCGGGAGCCCACATCTGGCCGGCCAGGTCTCCGAGGTCCTGAGCAAGGTCGTCCAGGTCGCCCAGGGCAGACCGGAAGTGTGCCTCGTTGAGAAAGCCCCCGCGAACGCTCACCGACTTGGTCGCCACATCGGTCTCGGGCACGGCCGCGACGATAAGCCGGCCGGTCGCCTCAAGCGCGGCTTCGAGCCGACGGTAGTCGAACTGCGCCTCGGGCCGGGTGCGGACCGAATCGGCGACCGCTCTGATGTCATGCTCAAACTCGCGGTACGCCCCGGCGTACTTGACAAGAAGCGAGTGCAGCGGCTCGGCCGAGAGGAACGAGCCAACCGCCAGGGTAACGACGACCAGCATCCACCTCATGCCGACGCTCCCACCTGCCCCAGGATTTCGCCACGCGCCTGGTCAACGTACCGGCCGAAGTCGTGAACCCTGGCCAGTTGCGCGTCGAGGACGGTGAAAGGTGCGGTGTCGTCGTTGTCGAGCAAAGGCCGGCCCTTGAGTACCGCCAGACTTGCCACCGGGTCGAGCATGTGCCGGAACGAGAACCAGTGCTTCACGTTCGTCTCGACCCTGCCCAGAGCATTGGTGCGGGTGGGCCGTCTGAGTCCGTCGGTCAGGTTGGGAATGGAGAGCGGCTCGGGCAGCCTGCTGCCGACGAAGCGAATCAGCTCGACCGGCGTTGCCAGGGTGTAGAGGTTCGCGGCGACCACGTCCTTTGCCAGTCCGAGCACCGGGTCGTTCACGACGTCGTGCAGAACCAGGTAGGCAACCACCGTGCCCAGGCTGTGTGACACGACCGTCAGCTCTATGTTGCGGCAGAACCCGCCCGGCGCCTGCTTCAGAATCTCAACCAGCCTTGCTTTGAACTCGGCCAGGACGCGGGTCCGCACGTCCACGGATGTCGTGAAGTAGAGCACGTGGGCCACGGTGTCCTTGAGCACGGCCTCGATGCCGGGCTCCAGTTGCGCCCCGGGCCAGACCAGCTTGACAAGGTTGTTCAGGACGGGCGCGGCCAGCGCCGCCCATTTGTCCATCTCGGTCTTGGCATTCACCGCGGCAAAGACGTCTGAGTAGAGCACTTCGTGCGTGAAGACATCCGCGGGCTGGCCGTTCGGCCAGAGCTGCTGCACAAGCGGACGGGAGTAGCCCTCTGTCTGCGGGCCGATGCCGTGGACGAAGAGCAGATGCTTCGGCTTTGCATCAGGCATAACTTGCCTCCTTTGGGCTTTCGGTCATCTTGCCTAAGCGTAGCCGAGTCTGGCACCCAGTCAAGCCGTCCTGAGCCCCGGTCTCGTCACGGGCCAGGCTGGTTCAGCGCCAGCGGTTCCTCCTGGACGAGACTGGCCCGCTCTCTGCGCCGCAGCAGCCCTCTGAGACGCCTGTGCCGAACGGCCAGGAGCAATGCGAGGAACGGCGCCAGTTCCGGTGCAGGCAAGAAACCCGGCACGCGACCGGGCCGGGCGTCCTGCTCAGACCCACGTCCAGACCGGGGCCAGACTTGCCGCATCGGCCCAGACTCAGAACCGAGCAGTTGGGGGAACCGTCCAGGGAATCCAGAGAGCACTTCTACCCGCCTTCCGTTCTTCTAGCCCTCTGGAAAGCCGAGGTGTTGTGCGTCGTCTCAATGGGCCGGCTTGTTGCTTCACGGCATCATCGGCACCCGGCAGCCCAGGTTCGTCGCCGTATCCTGAACTACACACTGTGACCACCTCCTGACCCTGTTCCCTGTTGCAACTGGCCGGCGGGAGGCTAGAATGCTGGCACGATGAACCACCGCGAGCTGCGCCGGACATTCCTTGAGTTCTACTCCCGGCACGACCATAAGATCATTCCGAGCATGTCCCTCATTCCGCGCGACGACCCGACCATGCTCTTCACCAGTGCCGGCATGGTGCAGTTCAAGCCGCTCTGGGCCGGGACCACATCCCTGCCCTACCGCCGGGCGACTTCGATTCAGAAATGCCTGCGGGCCTCTGACCTTGACCAGGTCGGCCACACTCCGCGCCACTGCACGTTCTTCGAGATGCTGGGCAACTTCTCGTTCGGCGACTACTTCAAGTACGAGGCGATTCCCTGGGCCTGGGAGTACCTGACCGAAATCGTGAAGCTTGAACCGGAGCGGCTGTTCGTCTCGGTGTTCGAGCAGGACGACGAGGCATTCAACGTCTGGAAGATGAAGGTCGGCCTGCCCGAGTCGCGCATCTATCGCCTGGGTGAGAAAGACAACTTCTGGGGACCGGTCGGCGGCGGCGGCGCGTGCGGCCCGTGCTCGGAAATCTACGTTGACCTGGGCCCTGAGTTCGGCTGCGGCAAGAGCACCTGTGCACCGGGCTGCGACTGCGACCGGTTTTCCGAGGTCTACAACGTCGTCTTCCCCCAGTACAACCAGCTCCCGGACGGCACGCGCGAGCCACTGAAGAACCGTGGCATTGATACCGGTATGGGCCTGGAGCGTCTGGCCATGGTCTCGCAGGGCAAGAAGAGCATCTTCGAGACCGACCTGTTCGCGCCCGTGGTCAAGGCAACCGAGAAGATACTCGACCTCACGGGCGTGCCTTGGGACGGCCCGGGACACAGCTCCGCATCATCCGACGAATCGGACCATGCTCCGCGCCGCGTTCGGGTGATGCTCTGCGTCGCCGCCGACCATGCCCGGGCCCTGAGTTTCGCCATCAGCGACGGCGCCATTCCGTCGAATGAAGGCCGGGGCTACGTGCTGCGCGGCATCCTGCGCCGGGCCCTGCTGTTCGCGCACCGAGTCGGCGTCCGAGAGCCTTTCCTGTACAGAGTCTCAGGCGAAGTAGTCGAATTGATGCGGCAGTGGTATCCCGAGCTCGGCGGCAAGCGCGAACAGACCGCAATGATCATCAAAGCCGAGGAAGAGAGATTCCTCCGCACCCTCGACGCCGGCCTCGAACGATGGGCCAGCGTGCTTGAGCAACACCGCGCCGCGGGCGTGATTCCCGGCGAAGAGCTGTTCCGGCTGCACGATACCTTTGGCTTCCACATCGAGCTTGTCAAGGAGCTGGCGGCTGAGGCAAAGGTGAGCCTCGACACTGCCGGCTTTGAGCAGTCGATGGCGCGGCAGCGGGAACGAAGCAGAAAGGAGTGGGTCGCGGGCCCGGCGGCGGAGAGCGCGGGCGCAGAAGTCGAGTTCGTCGGCTACACCAGGAACGATGCCGAGACTGAGCTGGTCAGCTTCGCTGTGCTGCCCGATGGGCTGTTTGAGGTCGTGCTCCGGGAGAGCCCGTTCTATGCCGAGAGAGGCGGTCAGGTTGGCGATACCGGCCTGATTACCGGCGATGATTTCGAGCTCGAAGTACTGGACACGTACCGACGCCAGGGCGTGAACACCTGCAAGGTCAAGGTGCGTCGCGGCAGCATCAAGTCCGGCCGGGTTCGGGCGATGATTGATGTCGAACGCCGGCGCGAGATTGAACGCGCCCACACCGCCGCCCATCTGCTCCATTCGGCCCTGCGCCGCACCCTGGGCGACTACGTGAAGCAGGAGGGCTCGCTCGTTGAGCCGGGCCGGTTGCGCTTTGACTTCGCCGCATTCGAACCGCTGACCCCGGAGCAGGTCCAGGTAATCGAGCAGAAAGTCTATGAGCAGGTGATTGCGGACCGGCCCGTCGAGGTCCTGCGCGACACGCCCCTCGAGCAGGCACAGGAGATGGGTGCACTGGCGTTCTTCGGCGACCAGTACGGAGAGAAGGTGACCGTAGTGAAGGTCGGCGACTTCTCGATGGAGCTCTGTGGCGGTACCCATCTCAGGAGCACGGGGCAAATCGGTCATTTCCGTATCACGTCGGAAACCGGCGTGGCCGCGGGCGTGCGGCGCATCGAAGCGCTGGTCGGCCGGGCTGCCCAGCAGCAGGCGGGCAGGGACCGCCTGACCCTTGACCTCCTGCAGGAGAAACTGGGCGTCGGTGCCGACGCCCTGGTCAAGAAGGCCGAATCGCTCACCGAGGAGTTG
>CAZQFS010000026.1:19478-28279 GCA_964592755.1 uncultured bacterium
CCTCGACGCCAGGATGCGGGGGCTCTCCGCGCAACTGGCCCGGGTCGTCGGCGACGAACTGGCCGCCGCCACGGACGTCGGCGGCCTCAGGGTCGTGGTCGCTCACCTGCCGCGTTTCGAGTCAGCCGACCTGCGCCTGGTCGCGGACCGCGTGCGGGAACTACTCAAGGAGCGTTACATCGGGCTGCTCACCGGCGAAGACGCAACACGCGCCCGCTACGTCATCTTTGTCAGCCCCGACACGCAGCAGCAGTTGCCCGCGGGCAGGCTGGCCCGAGTCGTCGGTGCCGCGCTTGGCGGCGGTGGCGGTGGCCGGCCCGACATCGCCGAGGGTGGCGGCATCCTCGACAAGCTGAGCGCGGGCCAGGATGCGTTCCGCGCCGCCATCAGGCAGTTGCCCGGCACGCCCGAGGGCTAGCGGCCTGAATCGCGCGGTAGCGAGTCGGTGCGACTCAGTTCCTTGAGACGAGTTGCCAGAGTCGCGCTGTCCATCCCTGTCGTGTCAAACGGCAGTTGCGGGGCTGAGTCGACCTGCTCCGGCAGCACGTAACTCGCATCCAGGTAGCTCGGCACCCGGAATTGCTGCTGGGTCATGAAGTCCAGCGCCGCGACACCCGGTTCATCGCGCAGGAACGCCCGGGCCTGTTTCTCGATTTCTCCGTATACCGGCAGATAGCAGGAGAGCGTCATCCGGTACCGGCTGAGCGTGACATCAGCGCCGTATCCGACCAACACCGCACTCCGGGCACTGCCCGGTGTGAATCCTGCGCGCCGCAACCGGCCCGCAATCTCGTCAATCTCCGCTGCGGTCAGGTCGGTATCGGGGCCGACGACCGCGAGCAGGCGTCGAACCACTTGGTCTCCCAGGCGCGTGTTGGCCAGCCACCAGGTGCGACTGACAATCTCCCGGATTATCGTGACCGCATGGCGGCACCGGTCAACGTCGTCAAACGGCAGGCCGTTGCGCTGGCGGGCAAACTGAAGCGCGGTCTCGCGCTCGGCGAGGACCCGGCCGCGGATGCTCATCACGCCGATGAACGGCCGCAGCAGGTCAAACACCATCCGGAACGAGTCGAAGTCAAAGGCGACCGACCGATGCAGCGTGATGCCGAGCAGCTCCTCAAGCGTACGGCGCAGGAGCCGGTCTCCGCCGATGGCATAAGTGTGGTTGGCCTTCTCCATGTTGTTGAAGTCGGTCGCCGAGGCAGCATGGGTAATGCCGGGAATCTGGACCAGCAGGTCGCGCGGGACCGCGATCAGGCTCACGGCCGGCCGGTCGAAGTTGATGTGGCAGACGACGATGACGTCGGCATGGGACCGTTCCTCGCGTTTGATGCGAACGGTACCTTTGTCAAGGCCAGGGTCAAGAGCCCGGGCGTCCTTGCCGACGATGAGCACGTTCAGGCTGCCGGCAGGCCCGACCGGCAGCGCCTGGGCCCGGACCGCCGGGCGCCGGGGCACGACAAGATACAGAACTGCCCCGCACAGCAAGATGAAACCAGCCGCAAGCAATGGCCAGAGTCGCACGCGAGGCTTCTGTCTCACCGACGCTCAGCGGGCCGTGGTCAGCCGAATCGGGTAGCCGGGAAACCGGGCCCGACGTCTTATCAGAGACACGACGAAACGCTCCCACGGTGGGTCGAGGGAACAGGGTCGGCTCAGGCGCAGAAAGAATCGGGGCGGACGAACCCCAACCTGACTCAGGCCGAGAACGCGCACGTCCGGCCGGGGAGGGTGCGACTCAAGCCGGGGCAGGACGTCCCGGCGCAGCAACGCTCGGGGAAGCACCGTCGCACCCGAGTCCCAGACCCGCCCGGCCCGACGTACGACTTCTTTCACGCCCTCTCCCCGTGCGACCGATGCGAAGACCACCGGCACATGAGCCGCGAACGCCAGTTCCTTCTTCACCCAGTCCCGGACCGGCTGCTTCTTCTCCTCCGGCACGAGGTCCATCTTGTTCGCGACGATGACCATGCCCTTGTCCCGCTCCTCGACCAGGTTGACCACGCGTTTGTCCTGGTTGGTCGGGCCGTCAAAGGCATCGAACATCACGATGGCGACGTCGCAGTGCTCTATCTGGTCAATCGCGCGGGTCACAGAGTAATACGCGACCGCTTCTTTGACCTTGGGCTTGCGACGAATGCCGGCAGTATCGAGCAGTCGGAACCTCCTGCCTTCTAACTCGAACTCATCCTCGACCACGTCGCGGGTCGTGCCGGGCGTGGCGGTGACAATCGCCCGCTCGCGGCCCAGAAGTGTATTGAGGAGCGACGACTTGCCGACATTGGGTCGGCCCAGGATGGCGAGCACAAGAGAAGGACATGGCCGTGCTGCACCCCCTGACGCGCCACGCTTCGAATCGTCTTTCCTGCTTCCCAGCCGCGCCACAATCGCGTCGAGCAGGTCGTCCACCCCGGTCCCCGTCTCGGCTGAAATCGGGATTACCAGCTCGGCTCCGAGCTTGTGGAACTCACCGGCATCAAAGGTCCGCCTGCGGTCCAGCTTGTTTGCGGCAACCAGGAACTTGCGGCCGGCGCGGCGCAGCCGTTCGGCGACCTCTTCGTCCAGTGGCGCAAGACCGGCCGCGCCATCGGTCACGAGCACGGTCACCTGCGCGCCGGACAAAGCAATCTGCACCTGGCGCTCCACCTCGCGTGCCATCTCCTCTGCCGAATCAGGCACAAGACCACCTGTATCGCAGACCTTGAACGTATGCTCGCGCCAACGCACCTGGCGGACTATCCTGTCACGGGTGATGCCTGGTTGCTGCAGGGTAATCGCCACTCGGCCGCCGACCAGGCGGTTGAAAAGCGTGGACTTGCCGGTGTTGGGCCGGCCGACGATGACTACGATAGCTCCTATTATAGGCCAACCCGGACCCAAGCCAAGCCCGGCCCAGACGTAGGAGCCTGTTGGACGGACGTGGGTCTGCTCGACGTCGGAGCAAACCGCCACCTGCCGCAGCTACGACCGGAACGTCACGAGCCGACCTGACCTTGCTGCCTCGCACCAGGCATCGTAGGACAGGTGGTTGTGCAGGGTCACGCCGCCAGACTGGAAAGGCGCACCAGGACCGAATCCGATGCAGTCTCGACCAGATGCGAAGTCCACAAGATACCGGCACTCATGACCCTGGCGGCAGAAGTGGCGAGGCAGGTACTCGTGGAACTCGGGCGGCAGCGGTGACGCGGGCGGGGCCGCGAGGACCAAGTGGTCGGGCTTGAGCCGAAGCAGGATATCGGACACATCCGACTGGTCGGATGCATCTGACAACTCGAACCCGACCGACCTGAACCCGGCCTCGCGCAGGGTCATGAAGTGCTCGACCGCGCCGGCCGCATCGGCCGCGCGCAGTTCCATCCGGTCGAACCCGGACTCAAACAGCACTTTGGCCCGGTGGGGGTCAACCGTGCCGGGCAGCACGACCATGCTCTGCTCCACGGGCACGATGGAGACCGAGTCGTAGAGCACCTGCAGGACGCGGTAGAGCTGTTCCAGGCTGAGTGAAGAAGGGCCGCACCCGCCGAGGTAGACCGTGCTGAAGGTTCGACCCCGTAGCGCCGGCGCCCGCGCCTTGATTTCCCGGGCCAGCGCTTCGACAAACCGGTCGCCGCGGGCGGGCGAATACTCAACACAGACTGCCCCGGTACGCCGGTCCGGTGCCGGGCCGAACGGAACCGAAACGAAGACGCCGCCGGACGCCGCGGCCACGTGTACCCGCTAGCGCACGATGCGGCCGATGCGGTCGAGCCGTATCGCCCACGGCGACAGGACGATGCGGGCGATGTTGGGCGCGGCGGCCGACGAGAAGTACAGCACCAGCGGCTTGCCCTTCAGGTGGCGCAACTCAAGCGGGCCCCAGAACCGGGAGTCTTCCGAGTTGTCGCGATTGTCGCCCATCGCGAAGATGCAGCCCTCGGGCACCACGACCGGGCCGAACCGGTCGCGGATGTAGGGTGAAAGCTCGGTCTGGTAGAACCGCCGTTCCTGCCACAGCCGCGCGAAATCCTCAGGCATCGGCTCGAACCCGGGAAGGGTACGATAGTCCTTGTGCACGACATAGGGGTCGGGCTGAAGCTGCCCGTTGACGTAGAGCTGCTTGGCGCGGTACTCGACCGTGTCGCCCGCCACTGCTACGCAGCGCTTGATGAAGTTGCGCGGCACGTACCAGTGGAAGAAGTGCGCCTGCCGGTCCCAGAACAGAGGCAGCAGTTGCAGCCCGGAGGGAAACAGCCGGACGAAGCGCTCGGGCGGGCCGGGCAGGTCGCCGTCCACCGGGAACCGGAACACGACGATGTCCCCGCGCTTCGGGTTCGAGACCGGCACGACGGCGCGGTCGGAAAACGGCAGCTTCACGCCATAGATGAACTTGTTCACGAGCATGAAGTCGCCGATGAGGATGGTGTCCTCCATCGAGCCGGTCGGCACCATGAAAGCCTCGACCAGGAACGAGCGGATGAGCAGGACCGCGATGATTACCGGGGCCCACTCCCGGACCAGGTTCTTCAGAGTCGCGCTGAGACGCCGCATGAGGCAGTGTGGTGGGAATCAGCCATGGTAATCCGTCAGTATAGAACCCGGTGCGGCCAAGTCAAGCCGACCGGGCTGCCTGTGATAGCACAACGACAATGTCCCAGGGCAATGGCACAGAGAGAATGTCAGTCCCCGATGTCCGCTGCCGTGCCTGCACTTAGCAGCGATGTCCTGGCGCACCGACTGTGCCGACTTGAGCAGCGCCATCATCTCAGGTATACTTACCTACCAGTCCGCGGGGTGACAGTGCGGCTGGCATGGCGCGTGCGCGGGCAGCAGCGCGGGGCTGCCGTAGGTCGCAGGCGCTCTGGGCTTGCATCCGCATCAGGAGTCAGTCATGTCGAGAGCCTTCTCTGTCTGGCTTGTCTGCGCTTGCTGTTTTTCCTCTGCGCTCGCTCTTCCGGGCGCACGTTACCTGATAATCACGGCCGACATCATGGCCGGCGCGGTTGCGCCGCTGGCCGAGTGGAAAACCACCAAAGGCATGGCGGCAAGAGTCGTGCCTCTTTCCGAAGCAGGAAGCACACCCGCGGCCATCAAGGCATACATCTTCAACGCGTATCAGAACTGGCAGATTCGGCCCGAGTTCGTGCTGCTGGTCGGCAGTCCGGCCCTGCTGCCGAGCTACCAGAACTGGGACGACGGCTACTATGGTAACATGGTCGGCAACCGGCTCGTCGAGCTGCCGGTTGGCCGACTGCCCGCAACCACCGCACGCGAGTGCAGCACGATGGTGGCCAAAGTCCTGGCCTACGAGAACCCTGCGCCCGGCGCTGATTCAACGTGGTTCCTCAAAGGGACAACCGTGGTGCGCGAGGATGTGCCGCCTGATGCCTACTACATGGCCGATGCCCGGCTGGTGCACAGCTGGTGGCTCGGCGCCGGCTACACCCTGGTCGAAAGTCTGTCCAACATCTACGGCGATTCCAGTCCCGACGTCAATGCGGCAGGCAGTGATGGCCGGGCATTTCTGCTCTATCGTGGTCAGGCAACCGCATCATGGTACACCCCGTTTCATCGGGTCACATTCAGCAACTGGACCAATGACACGAAGCTGCCCGTGATTGTCAGCGCAACCTGCTACACCGTCACGCTCGCGCCGGGCGAGACGTTCTACGGTGACCAGGCCTTGCGTGCCGGAACTCCAACCCTGCCAGCCGGTGCCGTCGCGTTCTTCGGCCCGAGCCTCGGCGCGTCGAGCGTGTCGCGCTACCGCAGTGCCGCCGCGCGCGGGTTTTTCCGCGCCTTGTTTACGGAAGGAAGGTTCCGACTGGGCGACGCCTGTCTGCGCGGCAAGTTCGCGGTCGATTCGCTCTATGGTGACTCGCTTCGTTACATCGAATGGAACCTGCTCGGCGACCCGGAGCTGAACGTCTGGACCGGCACGCCACGGCAGCCGACCGTCCTGCACGACACAATCGTGCCACGAGACAGCTCTATTTTCCTTGTGGAGGTTCGGGCCTCGGGCGCACCGGTGGCCAATGCATTGGTCTGCGTAGCAATGGATTCAACCGTCTATGAGTACGGAGAAACCGATGGTGCCGGCCGGGCTCAACTCATCATCTGTCCGGTCCACTCCGGCAACCTGACCGTCACGGTGACCGGCCGGAACTTAAGGCGCTATCAAAGCACCTGCCGCGTCACCGGCCAGGACATCGCCTGTGCCCGGGTGATTGCTCCGGTCGGGCTGGTTGACTCGGGCACGGTTGTTACCCCTGAGTGCGAGTTGTTCAATGCCGGGAGCACGATGGAGACCTATCCGGTCCGGATGCGCATCGGCAGCACCTATGACCAGACCGTGGTCGTGGTGGGTCATCCAGCCGGCGTAACACGTCGGGTGCAGTTCGCAAGCTGGTCAGCCGCGGGCCGGGGCACGTTTGCGGTGCGCTGTTCGTGTGCGCTGGCCGGAGACCAGGACAGCACCAACAACCTCACCGTTGACTCGGTCTCGGTCCGAGTCAGGGATGTGGGGGCAGGCGTGATTGTCGCTCCGCGCGGCTCGATTCTTGCAGGCTCACCCGTGGTGCCTGCCTGCACGGTCCGCAACTACGGGACCCATGACGAAGACTATCAAGTGCGGATGACGATTGGGCCCGGCTACTGTGAGTCAGTTGCGGTTACCCGACACCCTGTCGGCACAAGCCAACTCGTCCAGTTTCCGGTCTGGCTGGCCAGCCCGCCCGGTACTTTCAGCGTGCGGTGCTCAACCGAACTGGTGTCTGACCGGGTCGCGGGCAATAACCGTGCCGCCGGCCTGGTCACAGTTGACTTCGTGGACGTGATGGTAAACGCAGTGCTGCGGCCGTTTCTCGTCGGCCGCCTGGGCCAGGCGGTTGTTCCGCGCGTGCGCATCCGCAACTCCGGTGGTGCGGCCGGGATGTGCAACCTGGCCATTGCGGTCTACGACCCGACCGACTCTCTGGTCTACGCTGCCGCCGACTCTGGACTCGTGATTGAGCCGAACGCGGTGCTGGAGCATGACTTCGCGCCAGCCTGGGTCCCGACCGTAACCGGCACCTGTCGAGTCGTCGCCTTCGCGAGTGCGGCCGGCGACACATGCCGGGCCAACGACACCCTGCGCCAGACCTGCACGGTTCGAGCCGGTGCAGACGGCTGGCAGTCCGGGCCAGCCCTGGCAGCGGGTGCCGGGCCAGTTGGTGCGGGCGGCTGGCTGGCCGGTACCGAGGGTGACCAGCGCATCTATGCGGCCAAGGGCAACCGCACTGCCGAGTTCTACTGTTTCGACCCGGTCAGTCTTGCCTGGAGCGCCCGGCTGTCGCTGCCGTCAGCGCCCGACGGACGGGTTCCGGGCAAAGGAGCGGCCGGCTGTTCCGACGGCCAGGGCCATGTCTACGCTGTCAAGGGCAACAACACCCTCAGTTTCTACCAATACCGGGCCAGCGCCGACTCGTGGCAAAGCCGGGCCGACGTGCCGCTCGGGACCTATCGCAAGAAAGTCAAAGCCGGAGCTGACTTGGTGTTTGCTCCAGGACCGGACACTTCTGAACCGGGCAGCATCTACCTGCTCAAAGGACAGAAGGACGAGTTCTACCGCTACGACCCGGGCCGCGACGCCTGGCAAACCCTCGCCTCCCCACCGGCCGGCAGGGCCCTGAAATGGAACGCCGGGTCGTGGCTGGTGTTTGACGGCGACAGTCTGGTTTACGCGCACAAAGCCAAGTACCACGACTTCTGCGTCTACAACCTGAAGCGCAACACCTGGACATCAAGAACCTCGGGCATGCCTCTGGTCAGCCGGACCACGGGCAAGAGCAAGCAGTCCAAAGACGGCGGCTGCGCCACCTGGCTTGAATCAAGCATCTACGCCCTGAAAGGCGGCAACACCCAGGAGTTCTGGCGCTACACGCCGCATTCTGACTCCTGGTTTGAGCTTGACACCGTACCGAAGGTCGGCACGACCGGCAGAAAGAAGAAAGTCAAAGCCGGTGCCGACGTCGTCGGACTGGGCGGAATCCTCTACGCCCTCAAAGGCAACAAGACCCTGGAGTTCTGGCAGTATGTCCCGGCAACGACGCTCGGCGCTCCACGCTCAGTGCCTGAACCCGGGCGCGGTGTTCAGGCCGACATGCTGCCTGATGCCGCTGACGCAATGTCCATCTCACCCAACCCGCTCAAGAACGGCCGGGCTGTCCTCCGCCTGAATCATCGATTCCTTGCGTCCTCGACTCCGGCTCTCTCGGTATTCGATGCCGGCGGCCGACTGGTCAGACGCTCGACGCTCAGCGCTCAGCGCCCGGTCGTGCTGCTCGACCTGGGTTCATTCCCGGCCGGGGTCTATCTGGTTCAGTTGACCGCTGCCG
Source organism: uncultured bacterium (assembly GCA_964592755.1). Taxonomy (GTDB): domain Bacteria; phylum Hydrothermota; class Tepidihabitantia; order Tepidihabitantales; family Tepidihabitantaceae; genus CAZQFS01. Next base: position 27,833 of record CAZQFS010000026.1, read on the forward strand.
GGAGAACCGCCACCCGCAAACTCATCATCGAGCACTGAACTCACGCACGAGCGCCTGCCAATATAGTGGCTGTACCGTCCCCGGCGGGCTAACCGGCCGAACGTGGCATTCGGGGACGTTTCCTACTTAGGTAATCATGTTGTCAATAGGCTGTCAGTGCCGGCCTCGGACGAACGCAGCGTGGCCAACGGCATCTACTTCTACCGCCTGGACGTGCCGGGATTCAGGAGCGTGAAGAAGGCCGGTTCGTCAAGTCCCCCTTTACCCCCCCAACCCCGAAAGTCTCGGCTGCCCGTGTTGGCAAGTTACGTAATTACACGATGTTACGGGCACGGACGGGGTCGCGGTTCTGCTTGACATGGGGCTTGACGGGCCGACAATCTAGGCGTGTGGCCCCGGAATGAACCGGCAGAAAGGCAGTGGACCGTGAAGTTCAAGCTCGCCCTG
>CAZQFS010000027.1:0-15773 GCA_964592755.1 uncultured bacterium
TATCGTATGGGGCACGTTGAGCTGGTCGTGCCGGTGGCCCATACTCTATTCTACCAGGTGCCGCCTTCCAAGGTCGGACTGATGCTGGCACTTTCCATCAACCAGGTCGAGACCGTGCTCAACTACGAGGCCTACGTGGTGATGGAGCCGGCCTCATCGCCATTCAAGAAGATGGAGTTGATTACCGAGGAGGACCATCGAAAGTACGCCGGCCGCATGGAGGGATTCGAGGACGGTACCGGAGCACCGGCGCTGAAGACACTGCTTTCCCGTCTGGACCTTGATGACCTCGCGGCCGAGCTGCGGGCGCGGATCAGGCACGAGACTTCCCGGCGGTTTCAGCTTCTTCGGCGGCTGCGGGTGGTTGAGGCCTTCCGGACCTCCGGCGCAAGGCCCGAGTGGATGATCCTTGACGTGCTGCCAGTGATCCCGCCGGACCTGCGGCCACTGGTGCCGCTTGAAGGCGGCCGGTACGCGACCTCGGACCTGAACGATCTCTACAAACGGGTCATCGTACGCAACAACCGGCTCAAGCATCTCATGTCAATCCGGACGCCGGATATCATTCTGAAGAACGAGAAGAGGATGCTCCAAGACGCCGTCGATACGCTCTTCTCAAACGAAACAAGGCCCCGACCGGTACGAGGACGAGGCAACCGGCCGCTGAAGTCGCTGTGCGAGGCACTGCGCGGCAAGCAGGGGCGGTTCCGTCGTAACCTCTTGGGCAAGCGCGTTGACTACTCGGGCCGCTCGGTGATCGTTGTCGACCCGGCGCTGAAGTTGCACCAGTGCAGTCTACCCAAGGAGATGGCCCTGGAGTTGTTCAAGCCGATGATTCTGCGTCGACTCGAAGAACGGCGACTAGCGGAAAGCGAACGCGGGGCCAAGAGCATGTACCGCCGTGAGACTCCTGAGGTCTGGGAGGTACTGGAGGAAGTGACCCACGACCATCCAGTGCTCCTTAACCGAGCACCAACCCTGCATCGTGTGTCGGTGGAGGCGTTTTTCCCCATCTTGGCCGAACATCGTGCGATCGGCATACACCCGTTGGTCTGTCCGCCGTTCAACGCCGACTTCGACGGTGACACGATGTCCGTCCACGTGCCGCTAACGCCGGAGGCGATCCTCGAATCATCGGTACTGATGCTCTCGTCGCACAACGTCCTGTCGCCGGCACACGGCCGCCCGCTGATGACGCCCTCGCAGGATATCGTCGCCGGCGTCTACTATATCACGAAGGCAAGGTTGACCAAGACCGAGCCGGTCGGCCATTTCGACGACTTCGCCACGGTGCACTCGGCCTACGAGCTGGGTGAGCTGCGCATACACGACCGGGTTGTGTTTCATTACGGCGGCAAGACGTTTGATACGACCGTGGGCCGCGTCCTGTTCAACGGAGTCCTGCCGGAACAGCTCCGCTTCGTGAATGAGAACTTCCCCAAGGACAAGCTTGTGGCGCTGGTCGACTATTGCAGTCGGACGATGGGCGTAGAGGCAACAGCGAGATTCCTCGACGACGTCAAGGACCTTGGTTTTGAGATGGCGACGCGCTCCGGTCTCTCGATCGGCATCGACGACGTGCTCGTGCCCAAGGAGAAGTACGAGATTCTCGAGCGAAGTGAGCGCGAGCTGCGCAAGGTGCACAAGGCCTATCAGCGAGGCCTGATGACCGACTCAGAGAAGTACAACCTCGTCGTGAATACTTGGACGCTGGCAACAGCCGAGGTCGAGGAGGCGTTGATGAAGCGCCTTAGCACTGACCAGGATGGTTTTAACCCTGTGTTCATGTTGATTGACTCATCGGCCCGCGGCTCGCGCACCCAGGCGGCTCAGATTGGCGGGATGCGCGGCCTGATGGCCAAGCCCCAGCGCCGCTCGGTGGGCGAGGAGGTCATCGAGACGCCGATCAAAAGCTCGTTTCGCGAAGGGCTGTCAGTGTGGGAGTACTTCATCTCCACCCACGGTGCGCGCAAAGGCTTGACCGATACCGCGCTCAAGACCGCTGAGGCCGGCTATCTCACAAGGCGGCTGGTGGATGTGGCACAGGATGTCGTGATTACGGTCGAGGACTGCGGTACGATTCTGGGACAGGAAGTTACCGCTCTGCGCGAGGGCGCAGACACGGTTGAGCCGCTTTCGGAGCGCATCGCCGGCCGGTTCGCGCTTGACGACATCGTCAACCCGGTCTCGAACGAGGTGATCGTCCGTGCGGGCGAAGAGATAACCGACCAAGCGGCCGAGGAGATCGAAGACTACGGCATAGAGTCCGTACGAGTGCGTTCGGTGCTGACTTGCGAGGCGCAGAGTGGACTCTGCGTCAAGTGTTACGGCCGGAACATGGCGACCGGTCGGATCGTCGAAATCGGCGAGGCAGTGGGCATTGTCGGTGCACAGTCGATCGGTGAGCCGGGCACGCAGCTTACTTTGAAGACGTTCCATGTCGGCGGCGTTGCATCGCGAGTCGCGGAACAGACCAAGGCAACGGCCCGGTTTCGCGCCACGGTGAAGTACGAGACTCTGGTGATTGTGCAGCGTTCCGATGGGGAGACCGTTGCGCCTGATTCGGGCAGGCTTGTCCTGATGGCCGCTGACCGGGTTGTCCCGTTCAACGTGCCAGCCGGGGCGGTGGTGCGGGTTGCAGACGGCCAGGAAGTCAACGAAGGCGACGTGCTCTTCGAGTGGGAACCGTATTCGATTCCGATTCTTGCTCGGGTCAAGGGCCGGGTCATATTTCACGATATCGAGGTGGGAGTGACCGTACGCGAAGACATCGACGAGCGCACCGAACGGATGCAGCGTATCATCACTGAGGATCGAGAGAAAAAGCGCCACGCTCGGGTGACGGTGGTCAATGCCAAGGGTAAGACGCTCGAAACCCACGCGCTGCCCGCAGGCGCCTACCTCGTGGTCGACAACAACCAGGATGTGCTGCCAGGTGACATGCTTGCTCGGCTGATGCGGGAGATGGGCCGCACCAAGGACATCACCGGTGGCCTGCCTAAGGTGGCAGAGCTTTTCGAGGCCAAGCGGGTCAAGGACCCGGCGGTCATCTCGGAGATTGACGGCTCGATCGTCGTTGGCGAGCCGAAAGAAGGCGTGCGCGAGGTGAAGGTCATCTCCGAGGGTGGTACCGAGAAGACGTACGACATCCCGTACGGCAAGTACCTATTGGTTCAGACCGGTGACCGAGTGCGTGCCGGCGACAAGTTGTGCGAAGGTTCGGTTGACCCTCATGACGTGTTGCGCGTACGAGGCTGGTTGTCGGTCCAGGAGTTCCTGACGAACCAGATTCAGTCGGTCTACCGGCTACAGAAGGTGAAGATTAACGACAAGCACATCTCGGTCATTGTGCGTCAGATGCTGCGAAAGGTGAAAATCGAAGATGCTGGCGATTCGAATCTCATCGAAGGTGAAATCGTCGAGCGCCGGCGGCTCTACGAGGAGAATGAAAAGCTGGTCCAAGAGAACATGCGACCGGCTAGTTTCCAGCCAATTCTCCTGGGTATCACCCGGGCCGCGCTCCTGACCGAGAGCTTCCTGTCGGCTGCTTCGTTTCAGGAGACAACGCGGGTGCTGTCCGAGGCCTCGATTCAAGGTCGCCAGGACAGGCTCAAGGGTCTCAAGGAGAACGTTATTGTCGGCCGGCTGGTTCCGGCCGGCACTGGCTTCCGCGAATTCAGCCGGATCAAGCTTGTCACCCCCGATAATGAGAAGAGAACAGAGGAGGCAGTCTAACGTGCCGACGATCAACCAACTTGTCCGCAGAAGGCGGTTAGTCATTCATTCTCGGTCGAAGACCCCGGCGCTGAAGGGAAATCCGCAGAAGCGCGGGGTCTGCACGCGGGTTTACACCACCACCCCGAAGAAGCCGAACTCGGCACTCCGCAAGGTCTGCAAGGTTCGGCTTTCGCACGGCCAGGAGATAACCGCCTACATTCCCGGCGAAGGGCACAACCTGCAGGAACATTCGATTGTCCTGGTGCGTGGTGGCCGCGTCAAAGACTTGCCGGGTGTACGCTACCATGTGGTCCGCGGGGTGCTGGACACATCGGGCGTGGACGGTCGAAAACAGGCCCGGAGTCAGTATGGCGTGAAGCGCCCCAAGGCTTCAGTCGGATAAGGAACGAAGATGTCAAGACGACGAAGACCGGCACTGCGGACTCCGGTGGCGGACCCTCGCTACAACTCTCAGTTCGTGACCAAGTTCATTAATACTTTGATGTGGCGTGGGAAGAAGACCACTGCCCAGCGGATTTTCTACGGGGCTATTGACTTGGTTCAAGAGAAGACCAAAGAGGATGGCTACGCCGTGTTCCAGAAGGCGATGAACAACATCAAGCCCGTCCTTGAGGTCCGGCCTCGCCGGGTCGGTGGCGCGACCTATCAGATACCGATGGAAGTACGGCCGAAGCGTCGGGACCAGCTCGCCATCAAGTGGACAATAACTGCGGCCCGAGCGCGCAACGAGCACACGATGATCCAGCGACTGGCCGCAGAGCTGACTGACGCCAGTCGGAATCAGGGTGCGGCGGTCAAGAAGAAGGAAGACACCCACAAGATGGCAGAGGCGAACCGCGCCTTTGCCCACTACCGCTGGTAGTCTGTTTCTGTCTCCTCTAGAGAACCGGGGACGCTGCGTCCCCGGTTCTCCTTCATCTCGGTCGCGCTTGACTTCTGCAGGCCGGCGAAGAAACTGCCTGCAGCCCACAAAGGAGGCGGGATGATAAATCTGTCCTTGTTGCTGGTTTCTGTCTGCGCGGCCCATGCCGCCTGGGTTTCGATGGGCCCGGGCGGCGGGTAGGTGTAGGCGTTCTGCATCGACCCGCAGTTGCAGTGGAAGCTCTATGCCGTCTGCTACGACTGCCCGGAGAACTCGCGCGTGTATCGCTCGACCGACGCGGGTTCGACATGGGAGTTCCTCGGCCGGATTCTCTGCTACTCGGTTACTTCGCTGGCCATCGACCCGTTCGATCCCGACGTGATCTACGCGGCCGCGCGCGGCTCGGGCCTGTACCGTTCAGACGACGGCGTTGCGCGCTGGAACCTGTACTCCCTACCCTGCTACGGGCAGGCGTTCGACTGGGACGTGACGATCGAGGGCCGGGTGTACTCGGGCGGCTACCACCTGTACAGCGGCAGCTACCATGCCGCACTCTTTGTCTCCACCGACCGTGATTCGACGTGGTCGGCTTCGATGCCGCGGCCGGATACGACTTTCCGCGGCTGTGCCTGCGCCGCCGACCCGTCGCGGCCCGGCACCGTGTACTTGGGGAGCGACGCCGGCTACATCCACCGCACGACTGACGCCGGTGTCACGTGGACTCTGGCCAACCAGGGCATTCCCTCGACGGCCTCGGTCTAGGCCTTCAGCGTGAACCGCGGTGGCTGCGTGGTAATCGCCGGGACCAGCGCCGGCATCTACTGGAGCACGGACGCGGGCGCGACCTGGAGCCTGGGCAACGGTTCGCCCACATCGGTGGTCAGCGTCAAGTTTTCCACGAGTGACGCGCAGCACGCGTGGACCTTGGGTCGGTCCGACTCGATGCGGGTCTACCTTACGTCCGACGCGGGTGTGACCTGGACACGGTCCGAGCCGGGCTTCGTCACGCTCAAGACCGTGAACCTGGTGCCGGACCCCGAGACTCCTACTGCGGCCTACCTCGGCGCGCAGACCGGCATTTTCCGCTTGACGGACATGGGCAGCAAATGGAGCACGGTTCACTCGGGGTGGCATATCGCCAAGATATCGACCATCACGGCCGGGCCCCCGGGCAGCGACCGGGCCTACCTCGAGATGGCTGAGAACGGGGTGTTCAAGACCCTGGACCGGGGCATGAACTGGACCCGGTGCAACGACTTCCTCTCCTGCGGCAATATCTGCGCCATCGGCGTGCTCTTCGAGTCGGGAGGTGACGCCTTGTATACGCTGGAAGGCTCGGGCTGAGGGAACGCTGAGCTCCTTGAGAGCACAGACGGCGGCGCTGTCTGGACACAGATAGAGAGCTACTACAACGAAGGTGGAGCCTGCATCGGCCATCCTGAGTCGCTCCGGATGCTCTTTGCCGGTGGACAGGGTGCGGCCGCGGACAGCTACGGCTCTGTGGCTTCAGCCTCGCTTAACGCCGGGCAGGGCTGGACCCGGCGCCGGATGGCCTACCCCTGCCGCGGCTACTGCAAGGCATTGACCGCGCACACGGGCGCGGTCCAGGCCGTCTATACCGGCGGCTGGGTTTGCTTCCCGACCGGTACCTACGGCGTGGTATTCAAGTCCACGGACTTCGGCGCGACTTGGGAGTCCCTGCCAGGGTCCCTGCCCGACACCGTGTTCGGTGTCATGGCCGATGACGAAGGCGGTCCGGGCGTATTCTGCGCGGCTCAGAGCGGCGTGTACCGCTCGACCGACGAAGGCGAGAACTGGGAGCGGGTGCTGACGCAGCGCGGCATGCGTGCGGTGACGCGGTACGGGCAAACATGCGCGGCGGCGGGCGACTCCGGGGCTTGGCTGAGCACAGACCGCGGTGGCACGTGGGTCAAACTCGATTCCGTGCGCGGCACAACCAAAGTCAGTTGCCTTGAGTTCATGTCCGGCAGGGACGACTGGCTCATGCTTCTGGCTGGCACGCAAGGCCAGGCGGTCCACTACTGGGACTTCGGGCCGACTGGGGTTGCCGAGAAGCAAGCGCAGCCTGCTGATTTCAAGGCGGTCGCGTCAGTGTACCGCACGCGGCTTCAACTTGAACTGAGTCGGCCGATGCTCGTGCGTCTACGCGACGTCTCAGGTAGAGTGGTCCTTCGGGCTTCGTTGCCTCGAGGCCGGGCAGAGCTGGATGTGAGTGGGTTGGCTGCCGGTCCCTATTTCCTGCACGGTGCGTCGGACAGCGAGCCTGAATGGTCAGGCAAGAAGGTCATCATCCAGCCCTAGGTTGGCCGTGCCGGCCGCGGATTGAGCACCGACGCAAGGCCGGCACAGGCGACTACGACGAGAAATGGTTCAATCGGTGCTCGGAATCGGGCATCGCCGACCGGGCCGACTGAAAGTGTGAAGTAGAGAACCGGCAGGAGCAGCCAGAGTAGTCCACGGTTGGGCCTGACCAGCAGGCTGATAACAAGAGAGAGCATGAGGCCGAGGTGGAAGAGACCGGCCCAGATGAGCACGAGTCGGGCAAAGGGTGGCATTCGGGAAAGACGCTCACGCCACACGAGGCTGAGCGCAGCACCGAACCTGAGTTGGCCTAATAGCCAGATAGCTTGTTGCCCCAGGTGCGGAGTTGGTGCGAAGTCAGTGTTGGTGGCGGCCCCGGAGTGGACCAACAGGGGCCTGATGCTCAGCGGTAGGGTCCAAGCCGCGGCGCAGCCGACAAGGTGAACCGCCAGGGTTCTGGCCGGACTGCTCCGCAAGTGACGCCAGCCAACAAGGGAGAGTTGGCCCCAGAGCGCGGCTTCATCGGCTGAATCAAGTGGACCGAACTCGTTTTCGGCCTCGGCCATCATCGAGTCGCGAGCAGCGGCCAGGCTGATGTTCTGCTCCGACGCAAGTACCGCAGCAGCCCAGTACAGATAGAGGTTGCGTTCCGACACTGTTGAGATGACGTAGCGACCTGTTGCCTGGCCGTTGCGGACCACCCAAGGGAGGACTACGATAGACGCCGCAGCAAGGGGAATCAGAGATGAGGAGAACGGCACGGTCCGGCGTTTCAGGCTGAGACAGAACAAGTAGGCGCTGACTACTAGAGGGAAGAACGTCGCAATTGGGCGGGTGAGAATCAGCAGGCCAGAGAGAACTCCGACTCCGACCAGCTCTTGAGCGCGGCCGGCGAGCCGGAATCGATTTAACAGCATCACGGTCAGGACCAGCAAGAGGGTGAACAGAGTCTCAGTGACCAACTTGGAGGTCAGGAACGCGAGGTTCGGACTCATAGCCACGAGCAGGGCCGCGGTCGAGGCGGTCTTGTTGTCAGTTCCGAGTTCGCGGGTCAGCGCATAGGTGGTCCAGACAAGAACCAGTGAGATCAGAAGCTGGCCGACCAGGGCGGGCAGAATCGGATTGGAGAACACATGTGAGAAGCCGGCCAGGAACATTGGGTATACCGGCGTGCGAAACACGTCGGGCCGGAACCGGGGTCCGGTGTCGAGCGAAAAGACCCGGTGCCGGACCAGGTTGTCGGCGAGCCTGAGGTACTCGGGTGCATCGGCGATTGGTTCCAAGGCCTTTGTGTTGAGTGAAGTGGAGGGCAGGATGATAAAGAAAAGGCGGACCGCGGTTCCGATCACGAGTGCTGCCAGCAGGAGCCAGCTAGCTGATTTCATACCAAGGCCGGCGTACGCGTCGTCTTACCAGAAGCCCAAACAGGATGCCGGCAGCAAAACCGCCGATGTGGGCGAAGTACGCGACGCCTCCCGTACCCGGGGCCGAGCCGCAACCGTTCAGAACCTGGAATAGAATCCAGAATCCGAGCAGGAGTCCGGCTGGAAGGTAGAGCATTCTTAGGAAGAAGAATATCGGGATGACCGTGAGCACGCGGGCACGCGGGTAGAGCACGAAGTACGCCCCCATCACGCCCGAGATTGCGCCGGACGCACCGATCGTCGGCGAGGTCGAGCCCGGGCTGAACAGAATGTGCAGACCGCTGCCAAGCAGACCAGCGGTCACGTAGACAAGCGGGTAGCCGACGTGGCCGAAGGCGTCTTCGATGTTGTCTCCGAAGATCCATAGGTAGAGCATGTTCCCGACGAAATGGAAAAACCCGCCGTGCAGGAACATCGAGGTGATGAGGGTCCAGAGGTGTCGGCCGAGCACGACGTTACGGGGAATCATGCCGTAGGTTTGAATGATGGCGCTGCCCGCACCCGGCTCGACCAGTTCAGCCAGTTGCTGATATCCGAACGCGGCCGCACAGGCACCGATGAGCAGATAGTTGACGACTGGCCGCCGCAGAGACCGGATGTCGTCGTGCAGGGGTATCATGTCTTCCTTCGGAGCAAGGCAGTCGCAAGCGCGGCGATGCTCTTGCCGGGAATCGCCAGGTTCGTGCCCTCGGTCGTCTTGGACTTGACCCCGACCAGATGAGGCTCGAGTCCCAAGAGCCGGGCGATGCTTGCCCGGATAGTCTCGGTATGAGGTGCGAGCCTGGGTTGGTCGCACACGACGATGCAGTCAATGGTCGCCGGGCGCCAGCCTCTGCGGCGAACCAAGGTGCAGGCTCGTCTGAGTAGATCGGAGCTCCTTGCGTTTCTGAACTTCGGGTCGGTATCGGGAAACATTGTTCCGATGTCGGGCAAGGCGGCAGCACCAAGCAAGGCATCCGTGATGGCATGGAGCAGCACGTCTGCATCCGAGTGCCCGGTCAGACCCGATGGGCTCGGAATGTGTACGCCTCCGAGCACGAGGCGGCGGCCTCTCTTCAGATTGTGGGCGTCGAAGCCAAGGCCGACGCGCTGGTGTGGGAAGCAGCTCAAGTGTGGTATTCTATAGCCGGTCTGCATCTGGTCAAGCGAGCGCTACCGGCTGATTTGACATCGGGGCTGATGTGCAGTAGAACTATGGTGCATGTCAGGATCGAAGGTAACTTCCGGGCTCTTGGTGATAGCCGCTCTGCTTTCCTGCGGTGAGAAACAGGATGTGGCGCCGATCATCGAGTCGCTGACTGGTCCTGCCCGAGTGAGCGCCCGAGACAGCGCCGAGTATCGGGCCGTCGCCCTCACTCAGGATGGGCAGCAGCTAAAATACCACTGGTCCGCAACGCGGGGTCGGTTCGCCGCCGACACCGGGGACCGGGCCTTGTGGTTCAGCCCGGACTCGGCTGACACTGTTTGGCTGCGCGTAGCCGCGAGTAATGAGCAAGAGACAGCCACAGACAGCGTGCGGGTCATCGTCATGCGGGACACGACAGTCTTCGTCTGGTGGTGGGATGGCGCGGTCAAATCGGGGCATCATGTGAGCTGGGCAGACACAGCCCGTGCAGGCCAGATGCTGGTCGGCGGCGCCGGAACACGCAGCGACACCCTCGACACTCCATACCTGATGGTGCTGGACGAGCCCAACTACCAGCGTTGGGTGAAGCACGAGGCGGCTGAGGTTTTGCTGCGGCGCGTTGCGTACCGAGCCGACACGTTCTCAGTCTTTGTCCCCGCTACAGGGCAGTATCGCGTCGTGATTGATAATACCGTGGCGGCGACCGACTACAACTATTGGATATACGCCCTACGTATCAGCCGCTAGGCCGGTAGCCGGCCCGTTCGAGCAAGCCGAGTAGTAATCTGACTGGAAGGCCCACGACGTTGGGATAGCATCCGTTCAACCGTGAGACGAAGAGGCCGGCGCGCCCCTGGATGCCGTAGGCACCGGCCTTGTCGTCCGGCTCATCGGTCGCAACGTAGCGCTCAATCTCGTGCTGTGCGAGTCTTCTGAACTCGACTCTGGTACTCTCGGTTCCAACCATGACAAGGTTATCTGGACGACGCACGACCGCGACGCTCGTAACCACCCGATGGAGCCGACCGGAAAGGAGCCTGAGCATGCGTCGAGCATCAGCCTTGTTCTGGGGCTTGCCGAGAATTGTCCTGTCGACTGCCACAATCGTGTCGACACCAACAATCAGCCCACACCGAATCTGAGCGGCAACTGACTCTGCCTTGGCTCGGGCCACCGCCCGAGTGAAACGCAAAGGGCCGAGATGTCTTTGTCGGGCCGCCAGTTCTTCCTCGCAGACCGCAGGTCGAAGTAGTCGGTGTTTGATGCCAAGGTGACGCAGGAGCTCTCGCCGCCGGGGCGAAGTGGAGGCAAGGTACAACGTCATGAACCGGGCAGGACCCCGCGAAACAGCGACTTACCGAACCTGACGTCGGGAAGCTTCTTGATTCGTACCTCGAAATCGTAGTTCCACTTCTCGCCCAGTCTCTGGAGATTGACAATCGCCTCCCAGCAGTGCAGGTCGCGCCAGAGTGTGAGGCTGTAGTTGGCAAGCTGCCTGGCCGTGAAGTTGTACCCGAAGTCGTTGAGGCTTAGCTTCCAGCCGAATGCCGCTACAGCCGCGTTTGCCGTAACCATGTTCAGGGCCGTGTTGTCCGAACCGCCACCCAGAGTGTGGCGCAGCCCGAGCTGCAGCCCTTGGTCACGGTGGTGCATGGTGTCGGTGGCGAATCCGTTCCAGTAGAATGCGGTTGCAACCGAGTAGTCACGAAGCCGGGGCAGTGATTCGAACCTGCTCGTGGCTCGCGCGTCGACATTCAACGCCAGCCGTGTGCCCTGGAGTGGTCTGACCCCGGCACTCATTTCCAACGGCGCCATCTGTTTCTTGATCAGATCGTAGCTTGAGGAAAGGTCGAGCGAACCGAGGTCGCGCTTCATGCCCATAGTATCAAACTTGCCCTGAAAGGTGTTCTCAAGTCTCAACCGCAAGCCAGTTCCGTCAGCCGGGACGAGGAATCTGGGCCGCCCGAACGCACCGCCCGGCTTGACCTCGGGCACATAGGACAGACCGGCGCTGGGGATGACGGTATGGAGCAGGCTGCGCATGTTGAACACGTCGGTTGAGAAGACTCGGTAGAGCGTGGTGCGGACGTCAGCGGTGGCCGAGTAGTGGCACTCAGTTGGCAGAGTGTCGTAGAGGTTGTCGGACTGAATCAAGTTCAGTCCCTGACTCAGCGAGAACGCTCCCAAGAGGCGCTGGCCAGCAGCCAGACCGGCCGAGTTGGTGACCGTGCGGGACTTTCCCTGGACCGTGTCGTTCTGCCACAGGCGTCGTTCAGACAGTCCGATGCCGTCGGAGAGAGTGAGGTTGGCGAACTCGCCAAGCGCGTACTGCGGGCTGGACAGGGCCAAGTCTGCGCCGCCGCTGCGCGACCTGGACCGTACTGTGTCGTTGCCGGTCGAGTCGGATATGGCGTCGAGACGGTTCGAGAAGGACAGTCCCGGGCCATAGGTCCAGCCCGCGACGATGGGCCGGGAGCCCAGGCTGAGTCGGGCCGACGGAAACACGTCGTGGCGCCGCCGCCGTGCGAAGTCAACGTAGCGTTCAGCCTGCGCTGACAGACTGCCAACGCGTCGGATGCGACGGGCAAGCCGGGCATAGGAGAACACGTCCTGCTTGAGCCAGTCAAGGCGCTCCTCGCTGTACTCCGGCACGTAGGTTCGGTCAGAGACGAAGTCGGCCTTGGCCTCAATCTCAGTTCCGAACAGGAAGCGACTCGAACGGTGGAACCCGTTCAGGCTGTAACGGATACGGCTCGTACCCCATTCACGCAGATAGGCGCCGGTCAGATTGCCCTGCGCAAACGGGTTCACGACGTAGATGCCCTCGGCCCGAGCCTGAAGTCCGCTCTTGGTCATCAGGTCAGCATAGAACGTCATGTCCGAGTAGTCGTTGATGACCCAGTAGTAGGCCATGTTCTTCGAATAGAGGCCCTCGGTTGAGGAACTGCCCACCTTGAAGGGCATGAGTCCAGACTTGCGCTTGGATGCGACCGGCACGAGCCAGAACGGCGCGGCAAGTAACGGCATCGACCCGACGCAGAAGACCACCGGTTCGGTGATCGCGATGTCGTCCATCAGGAGCTTGACCCGGGGGCCGTAGAAGACATAGTGCGGAGGGTCGTGGTCGCAAGTCGTGTATGTCCCGGCCCGGGCATTCAGGACGCGTTCCCGCACGAGCCATACTTCTCTGGCCCGAAAGAAACCGTTCTCAACCGCGGTGCGAGCCGTGCGCATCATGCCTTTGCGCGAATCTACGTCATAGACAAGCATGGAGCCGGTGATGTTCTCCGACCCGGAAGTGAAGAGCACGTCTTTGTGTGCGGTCAGGCGGTGGCGCCTCACATCATAGAGAATCGAGTCGGAGTAGACCGACATCACACCGTAACGCACCCAGGCCGAGTCGAGCAGCACGACTTCCTCGCGCTTCGTATGAAAGACCACCCGTTTGCCGCCGTAGTAGATGACGTCCGGCACTGCCGTATCACCGACCGCGCTGTCAATCGTCGTCTGGGCGAGCAATATCACGAACACGCAGAACACGGCCAATGTTAGAAGCGAATCGAGCAAAGTCAATGCTACATGTCCTGACCGGTCGCGGCGCGCGATTGACATCTCCCTTCTGTTGTTTACGATGGACCCGTGCCGCGCATACTGCGCCGGGTCGAACTAGCTGGCTGCCTGGCGGTCTACGTCCTGCTGTCAGTACTGCTCTTTGACCCGAAGCTCTACACCGGTGGCGACAACGCGGTCTATCTTGTACTGGCCCGCTCACTTGCCACCGGTCAGGGCTTCACTAACCTGCACCTGCCTGGCAAGCCCGCGCAGACCGACTATCCGCCCGGATTTCCGGCCCTGCTGGCTGCCCAGCAATGTCTGTTCGGACCGGGCGTAATCAAGTCCAAGCTGCTGGTGATGCTGTTCGGACTAGGAGCCGCGCTATACACTTTTCTTCTACTCCAACGTACACTCGGAGCATACGGTCGTCACGCTGCCTGGTTCGCCCTCTCGGTTCCACCACTGATCACATACAATCACTGGGTTCTGACTGAGGTCCCGTTCCTTGCCGTTTCCGTTGCCGCGCTCTACTTCCTGCATCTGTCACTTGACGGGTCGCATCGTGCGCTCCTGCCTGGACTGGTGCTAACGCTCGTTGCGCTCACATTCCGTGTTGCCGGACTCGCCTTGGTGCTCGGAGTCGTGCTTGCGCTGTTGTTCAAGCGTCGCTGGCTCGCCCTGGTGGTATTCAGCGCGGCCAGTGCCACGCTGGTCGGGCTGTGGGTCTGGCGCAACGCAGGGACCGGAGCGGGTTCGGTCTACCTGAATCAACTCCTTGCCCGGGACCCTTACGTTCCCGACTTCGGTCGAGTTGGGATCACGGACGTGGCGCAGCGCGCAGGCCGGAACTTCCTGCGTTATGCGTTCACCGTCCTGCCCGGTGCACTGCTGCCCCTTGCCTCAACTCGGCCTGTCTCAATTGGAGCAGGAACGGTACTGAGTGGACTTTGTCTGCTTGGTGTGGTTTGCCACCGACGTCGTTTCACCGTCGTCGAGGCCTACGCCGGTTGCGCGGCGGTGATGCTGCTCTTCTGGCCCGAGGTCTGGTCTGACGAACGATTCCTTGTGCCGTTGCTGCCCTTGGTGATCATCTTCATCGGCAATGGGCTGGTTTGGATCGAGCAGCGCCTTAAACGGTCCTGGCTGGCCGCGGTCGTGCTGTCTGCGCTTGCCGGCCTCAACGTTGTTTCGCTCGGGCAGGACGCAGTCAGGTCGGCGAGGAACAACCTCGCCTACCTGCGCGGGGACCGCATGGCAGGGTACAGCCTTGACTGGCGCCGCTACTTCGAGTGCATCGAGTGGCTGAAGGGGAATACGAGCGAAGACGCAGTTATCCTTGCCCGTAAGCCTGAGTTCGTCTTCTTCCTTTCTGGCCGCCGGTCATTGTGCTACCCATTCACTAACGACCGCGCTCGGGTCCGCGCAGCAGTCCTCGCCTCAGACTACGTGCTGTTCGACAACTTCCGCTGGACCGAAACCGGACGACACTTTCTGAACCCGGTCTTGGCGGACGACCCCGGTCTTTTCGAACTTGTCCGCCAAACCGATTTTCCTCAGTTCTTCATCCTGCGAGTCAACCGGCCATAGCCGGTCTATCCACCGGGCGCAGTGCACCGTCTGCTGCTTGCACCTCGGTTCGATTCAGGCTGAGTCTCTACCCAAGCAGACCGCCTCGGCGATAGATATCGAGCTGGACTTTGGGGAAAGACCGGCCCTGGACCGTCCTGGCGCCGGGCAGGGTGATAAGGCCAGTTTCGACGTTGACCGTGATCCGGTCGCCGTCAGTGAGACCGGCCTGTCGCAAGTCTGCGACCATGACCGGCAGTGCGGCGTTGACCGCGTTCCTGAAGTAGATGGCGCCGAACGAACGCGCGACTATCAGGCTGATCCCCAGGCTCTTGAAACAGTCCACCGCCTGCTGGCGCGAAGAACCGGCCCCAAAGTTGCTGCCCGTGACCACGATATCGCCGGGCTTCGCATTCTTGGCAAAACCTTCCCAGCCCTTGAGATTCCCAAATGTGTGCTGGCCCATTTCCTTCGGGTCGGTTATTGTCAGATAACGGTTATGGAAGATCATGTCCGTGTCGATGTTGTCTTTGTCCACGACCCACACGCGGCCACTGATTTCGGACTGCGGATTCCGGACTTTAGGGCACCCGGCCACGGCCGGTGTTGATTTCCTTTCAGGCGGCGCGAGCAGTACCGGCGTGACCGGTGTTCTGCCTGCGCTGGCGATGATGCCGGCGATAGCCGATGCGGCGGCCGTCGCCGGTGAGCAAAGCCAGACTTCTCCTTTGCCCTGCTTGCCCGCGAAGTTACGGTTGCCGGTCGAGACCGTTACCTCGCCGGGCCCGTTCTGGCCAATCTGCCCGGCAGCGCAACCGGCGCACCCAGCATTGCCGATCAAGGCACCCGCGCTCTTCAGTGTTTCGATCAGTCCTTCGTGGAGGCAATTCTGCCAGATCTCATCGGTAGCCGGGACGACCTTGAGCACAACGCCGGGGGCGACATGTCGGCCCTTGAGGACCGCGGCCACGGCGCGCAGGTCGTCCATTCGGCCGTTTGTGCATGAGCCGACAAAAGCCGAGTCTATCCTGTGGCCGAAGATGTCTGTGACTGGAACTACGTCCTCCGGGTGACCCGGCCGTGAGACAAGCGGACTAAGCCCGGTTAGGTCAATGAGCTCGGTCCGTGCGTAAGCTGCGCCCGTGTCCGCATAGACCGGGTGTACTGGCCGTCTGGCTCG
>CAZQFS010000027.1:15783-19093 GCA_964592755.1 uncultured bacterium
TGCCGACGTAGTCGATTACGGCTTCGTTCGGTGGAAAGAGGATGATGATTGCGCCCAGCTCGGTGGCCAGCGACGAAATCGTGATGCGTCCATCCAGGCCCAAGCTATCGACATACTCCCCATACAACTCAGCCGCCGCACCCAGGAGTCCGCTCGCGCCGAAGTGCTTGAGCAGAGCAAGTCCGACGTCCTTGGGTGTGGCGTCCGGTCCCGGTCGCCCGGCAAGCTCGACGCGCACTGTCGGAGGCACCTCAAACCAGACACGACCTTGAGACCAGGCATGGGCAATGTCCTGGTCTCCCATGCCCTGGCCGAAGGCGCCAATCGCGCCGAGGATATTGGCGTGCGAATCAGTCGAAACAAGTGTTTCTCCCGGCCCGATGAGCCCTCGGTCGATAGCGAGATGCGTTCCGATACCGGAATCGATGTCGAAGACCGCGATGCCGTGTTGGCGAGCGAAGACCCGGCAAGCCTGCTGGTTGGATGCGTACTTCTGGTCTGAACCAGTGGGGTTGCAGTCGAAGGTGAAGAAAGTCCTCGTCGGGTCTGCGACGCCAAGACCATGCTCCTCGATTGCCTTCACCACATTCGCCCCGCCGAAGTCGCGGGCGACTCGGACGTCAATTTCAAGCTCGACGACATCGCCGGGCCTGACGGGAGTGCCGCCCGAGTGGGCTGCGATTATCTTCTCAATGATCGTGGCCATGGTTACTGGATGAGCTGTCCTTTTTCCAGCATCACCAACGGGTCGAAGGTTGCAAAGTCGGCCTGGTGAACAAGCAGGGTCTCAATCACTTTGGGCGCACCGTCGCCTTCCCTGGCATGGCACGCAATTATGTTGACCACCTCCTCGGGCATGCCGGCTTGCGTCGCGACAATCGCACCTGAGATGGGGTGTCGAGCGTACAGCCCCTTCTTTGACTTGCAGTAGCCGCCATGTCCATCTTTTGCCGTCTCGAGCAGCTTGCCGACGTCATGAAGCAGCCCGCCGGCAATCAGTCGGTCCATGTCGATTCGGTAAGGCATTGTCGTGTAGGCGCTCATCTGGGCGTCGGCCAACGCTAGTGCACCCTCGGTTACGGCGATCGTGTGCTGAATCAGGTTTATGCCGTGGCTCTTGGTCAGCAGTGTGAAGGGCATGGCTTCAAGTTCCTCGACCGTCTCCCATCCACCCTGCTTGGCCGCCTCAACCCAAACGGCCACGGTCTTCTTCCGCAGCTCCTGGTTATCAATGGAGGCGAGCTGGTCGTGAAACAGCTCCTCAATGTCCTTGGTGGTAATCATCCTCACCTCACAGTGCGTCTATCACG
Organism: uncultured bacterium; assembly: GCA_964592755.1. Classification (GTDB taxonomy): domain Bacteria; phylum Hydrothermota; class Tepidihabitantia; order Tepidihabitantales; family Tepidihabitantaceae; genus CAZQFS01. Next base: position 17,094 of record CAZQFS010000027.1, read on the forward strand.
GCATCTGCCATCTGCTGGGTGGAAGCGGCGCCCATCTTGAGAACGTCCGGTCCGCCCGGCAGGCGCATCATGTCATAGGTTCGAACCATGCCTTCCTTGACTACCTTGGCGACCGCGTTCCGCACGCGCGCGGCCTTGTCGGTTTCACCGATGTGGTCCAACATCATGGCTGCAGCCAGAATCATGGCAGTTGGATTAACAATCGATGGCGACAGTCTTTCGTACTTCGGTGCGGAGCCATGCGTTGGTTCGAACACGGCAACCTCGCGACCGATGTTGGCTGAGCAGGCAAAACCGAGCCCCCCCACTAATCCGGCGAATCCATCGGAAACAATATCGCCGAACATGTTACCGGCGATGATTACGCCGTAGTCCTCAGGATTCTTGGTCAGCCACATCATGACCGCGTCGATGTTGTCCGACCTGAGTCTGATGGTGGGATATTCGCTCGCGACCCTCTTTGCCTCGGCTTCCATCATTCCTGAGGTCTCGCGCACGACGTTGGGTTTCTCACACACGGTCACGGTCTTGTACCCGAACCGCTTCGCGTACTCGAACGCGGCCCGACAGATACGCTGGCAGGCTCCGCGCGTGAAGATGCGGAGTGAGACCGCCATGTCACTGGAGTCAACGCGGGCAAAAGCCTTCATCTTCTTGTGTGTCTCCAGCGCCCGACGAACCTCGCTCGGTGGGTTGGTCCACTCGACGCCGCAGTACAGGCATTCGGTGTTCTGACGGAAGACCACGACATCCACCTTCGGTTCCTCAAACCCGTGCTCCTTCCGGCGGATGAAGTTCAGCGGGTTGCCTTCGAATGATCGGCAGGGTCTGATGCAGATATCAAGGTCAAAGAGCTGCCGCATCGAGACGATGGGGGAATAGTACTGCAGGCCCTTGCCCCGAAGCGATGGGTCAAGCTCGGCCTGGGCCTTGTCCTTGGGCTTGGAAGTAATCGCGCCGAACAGCCCGAGTCTGTGCTGCTCGAGCAACTTGATGGTGCGTTCGGGAAAGGCGTTGCCTTCCCGGCACCAGAACTCCCAGCCGATGTCGCCGTGGACGTAGTCGGCCTCAAAGCCGACCGCTTCCAGTACCCGCAATGCCTCGGGCAGCACGACCTTGCCGATGCCATCGCCGGGCATTGTTACGATTGTTCGTCTAGCCATGTGTTCTCCAGGTGAGGTTTGTTGACTGCTCTCAAGCATCTAGGTGCCATGCTGCCAAGAGGACAGGTAGGCCGCCTGTTCCGGCGTCAGCTTGTCAATAGTGAGTCCCATCGTTCTGAGCTTGAGTCGGGCGATTTCCTGGTCGAGCTCCGGGGGTAGTCGATGGACGCGGCTCTCGAGTCTGCCGCGGTTGTTCAGGATGAACTCCGCGGCCATGGCCTGATTGGCAAACGACATGTCCATGACCATGGCCGGGTGTCCTTCGGCGGCGGCCAGATTGACGAGTCGGCCTTCAGCCAAAAGGATCAATCGTCTTCCGTTCTTGAGTTTGTGTTCCACGCAGAACCGGCGCAGCTCGCGCTTTGACGTCGTGATCTTCTCCAGTGCCGCCTTGTTGATTTCTGCATCGAAGTGGCCGGAGTTGCAGATGACCGCGCCGTCCTTCAGCGCCAGCATGTGCTGTCGGTCGATGACGTTGATGTCGCCGGTAAGGGTGATGAAGACATCACCGTGTCTGCAGGCGTCGATCAGCTTCATGACGCGGAACCCGTCCATCCTCGCCTCAAGCGCACGGACCGGATTGACCTCGGTCACGATGACATCAGCTCCCATGCCTCTCGCCCGCATCGCCACGCCTCTCCCACACCAGCCGTATCCGCACACGACCAAGGTTGAACCGGCGTAGAGCATATTCGTTGCACGCAGGATTCCATCGAGCGACGACTGCCCCGTGCCGTACCGGTTGTCGAACATGAACTTGGTCTCCGAGTCATTGACCGCTATTACCGGATAGCTGAGTACACCGTCGCGTTCCATGCTGCGCAGCCGGATGACTCC
>CAZQFS010000027.1:19103-26252 GCA_964592755.1 uncultured bacterium
CACGGCGGCCAGGCGCTTACCTTTCTCTCGGTGCAGCGTCGAGATAAGGTCGGCTCCGTCATCGGTAGTGATGTGTGGATTGTGCGCAAGAGCCTGACCGATGTGCTGGAAGTACTCCCTGCGGTTTTCTCCCTTGATGGCAAACACCGGTATCCCGAAGTGCCTGACGAGTGAGGCCGCTACTTCGTCTTGGGTGGATAGAGGGTTCGAAGCGCAGAGCCTGACTTGGGCGCCTCCTGCTTTGAGTGTCAGCATTAGATTTGCGGTCTCAGTCGTCACATGCAGACAGCAGCTCATCCTTATCCCTCTCAGCGGCCGCTCTTTCTCAAAACGCTGACGAATGAGGCCAAGCACGGGCATGAAACGACTAGCCCACTCGATTCTGGTGCGGCCTTCCTGGGCAAGCTTCAGGTCCTTGACATCGCATTCTGTTTTCATGTTCGCTCCCTACTTCAGGATACGGCGCAGCTCGGTCGTCTTATTGACCTTCTCCCAGGAGAAGAACTCGCACGCCGAACCGCGGCCGTTCTTCTCACGGTACGGCGTCCGGCCGAAGTGGCCGTAGGCCGACGTTGGCTGGTATATCGGGCGCTCCAGTCCGAGGTACTCGATCATCTCCTTCGGCCGCAACGGAAACACATCGCGGATGAGTGCGACCAGTTGTACGTCGCTTACCAGTCCGGTCCCGAACGTGTTGACGGCAATGTCGGTCGGGTCAGCGCGACCGATGACATATGCCAGCCGGACTTCGACTTCACGGCACAGGCCGGCGGCAACGCAGTTCTTGGCGATATGACGAGCCATGTAGGTCGCAGAGCGGTCCACCTTAGAGGGGTCCTTGCCCGAGAAGGCGCCGCCCCCGTGAGGGACCCGACCGCCGTAGGTGTCTACGATTATTTTGCGGCCGGTCATGCCGGTATCAGATTGAGGACCGCCGACGACGAACTTGCCTGTCTCGTTGATGTAGAACCGAGTCCTGCGGTCCAGGTACTGCGCTGGAACCACGTGGCGGGCCACGACGTCGATTATCTCCTCGCGTGCCGCCCGGGTAATCCGGCTGCCGGTCTTGTCCAGAATCGTTTCGTCGTGCTGCGCTGCAATCACCACACTGTCCACCCGTGCCGGAACGCCGTTCTCGTACTCCACGGTCACCTGGGACTTGCCGTCAGGAAGAAGATACGGCAGCACCCCTGACTTGCGTACCTCGGTCAGGCGTCGAACCAGTCGGTGCGCCAGTACGATGGGCAGCGGCATCAGTTCATCGGTCTCTTGACAGGCGTAGCCGAACATCACCCCCTGGTCCCCGGCGCCACCTTTGTCAACGCCCTGGGCTATGTCGGGTGATTGTCGGCCGATGGCGTTGAGTACGGCGCAGCTCCCGGCAGTCAGTCCACTGGCAGGTGAGACGTAGCCGATTTCACGCAGGACCGCCCGCACGAGAGCCGGCAAATCTACCCACGCCGTGGTGGTAATCTCACCGCCCACCACGACCATTCCCACGGTTACAAACGTCTCGCACGCCACCCGGCCATGCCGGTCTTGCCGCAGTACTTCATCAAGCACCGCATCTGAAATCCGGTCGCAGACTTTGTCGGGGTGACCCTCGGTCACCGATTCCGACGTGAAGCTAGTTCGCATATCGCGGAACCTCCTGGGTTATCTGAACGTTTTCAACTGATAGCCTGTTGTCGTCTCCAGCACGCGGCATCGGAAGTAAAATCGGGATGGCCGCCGGAACACAAGGTGCTCAAGGATCGCCAAGTCGCTCGGAATGAGGGCAGAACGCATCCGAGCCAGCTCAGTCGCACCGAACCAGCGGACTTCGCCTTCGGCCGAGGACCTGACTCTCGTGCGCACGGCCGTAAGCCAGCACACCAGCAGCAGATAGTGCAGGTCCGTGCGAGTGGGCCGAACCAGCAACTCGGTGACGACGCCGCGCAGCTCAACGAAACGACTGCGCAAACCCGACTCCTCGTAGACCTCACGCTCGACCGCCTGGTCCAGATGCTCGCCGTAGTGGACCTTACCACCGGGGAGACCCCACAGGGCCTTGAATGGTTCCAGTTCTCTTCGGATGAGCAGAATCCCGGGCGGGCCAAAGACGGCCGCGAGAGCCACGGGCGACGCCGGCGCCGAACCTGCGGCTGACACAGAGCCAATCATAGAGCGAACTGCGTCCGTGGTCAAACCGGGCGCGCCGCTCCTGCCTTGTCTCCGAGTACGCGTTCGAGCAGCGGCTCGAGGCGGTCCGCTGTCTCTTTCGCATCGACGTGCTCGAACCAGTGTGCCTGCTTCAATCCACGAAACCAGGTGAGCTGTCGGCGGGCGTAGGCACGCGTCTTGGCCTTGGCTCGGGCTACCGCATGCATCAACGTGAGTTCACCGTCAAGGTAGGCAAGTAACTCGGCATAGCCGTAGGCGTTGGCCACGTAGGTGTCCCGGTCGAAGCCTGCCGCCCTGAGACGGCGTACTTCTTCAAGCAGACCGTCACGCATCATCGCATCGAAACGTGCATCAATCCGCTGGTACAGAAGGTCGCGGGGCATGTTCAGAACCGCATAGACCGGCTCGAATCCGGAGTGCGAGGGACCGGTTCGCGTGAGCTCAGACATCGGTCGGCCTGCCAGTTCACATACCTCGAGCGCCCGCATCAAGCGCTGCCGGTCATGGGGATGGAGCTCGTTGGCCCGGTCTGGGTCAAGGCGCCGCAGGCGCTCGTACAACTCCGATTCGTCCAGTCGGGCAAGGCGCCGGCGCAGGGCGGCATCAGGTTTGCTCGCTTCGAACAGGGGCTCGAACAGCGCGCGAAGGTACAATCCTGAGCCTCCCACCACAAGGAAGGGGATTCCCTGATGAGCCAGACGCCGCATCACAGCCAGGGCATCGCGGGCATAGTCGGCGGCCGAATAGCGTCGAGTCGGTTGAACCATGTCTACCATGTGCATGGTCACCTCTCGGCGCACATCACCCCTCGGTTTTGCTGTGCCGATGTCAAGACAGCAGTAGACCTGGCGTGAATCCGCCGAAACCAGATGCAGCCCGCGCCGGCGACACAGTTCCACTGCTACTTCGGTCTTGCCTACCCCGGTCGGACCGCAGATCGCCAGTACGTTCCGGCTACCGGGTTGCCGCCTGCTCCCATTCACATCACTGCTGATGCCGCAGTCCGTCATGTCCGTCCAAACCTTCGTGCCAGGTCCTCCAGGGTAATCTTGATGATCGCAGGCCTGCCGTGGGGACAGAAGTATGGCTCGCGACAGGCGAAAAGTCGGTTGATGAGCGATTCCATCTCGGGCTGGGCCAGACGCTGGCCGGCTTTGACGGCGCCTTTGCAGGCGACGAGCCTGGCCACCTCTGCCTCGAATCCGGCACTGTCCTGCCCCACCCGGACCAACTCGGCAAAGAACTCACGCACCTCGTCTTTGCCCAGGAACGAGCCGGCCGGTACCGTCTCGACAACGACCGTGGTGCCACTGAAGTGCTTGGTCTCGATACCCATCCGGGACAGAAGCTCGTTGGCCCGGGTCCACGCCTCGAACTCCTCCGGGTTCAGCTCGACGGTGATGGGAAACAGCAGTCCTTGAGCCGAAGCCTGGGCGCGCGCCTTGAGCGCCTCCTCAAAGAGGATGCGTTCGTGGGCCGCGTGTTGGTCCACGACCACGTACCCGGATGCGACCTGGGCCATTATGTAGCTGTTATGCAACTGCCACAAACCATGCGGAGCAGCGTCCTCGGGTACGAACCCTCGCTGATACAGGAACTCGGCTATGCCTGAGCCCTCGCCCCGCCTTACGCCGAGTGTCTGGCTCACTGCTTCGGTAATGAAGTCGAACAGGAACCTCTCGTCCGCGAACCGGACTTCCTGTTTGGTCGGGTGCAGATTCACGTCCAGTCTTGCCGGGTCAGTCTGGATGAAGATGATGAAGTTCGGGTTGTTACCCCCCAACACCGAGCCGTATCCTTCGTACACCGCCTTGGTTACAGTGTGGTTGCGCACCGGCCTGCGATTCAGGTACACCCCCTGCACGTCGTAGAAGCTCCGCGTCTGGGTAGGGTCGGCCAGGAGCCCGCGCACGGAAAGCAGCGGGTTGTCGACCTTCATCTCGACGAGGCTCTCCACGACTCGTTTCTCAAACAGAGCAGCGACACGTTCTCGCATCGAACCGGCCGGAACCAGTTGCAGCACGACCCGACCGTTGTTGACGAAGTCAAAGGCCACGTCCGGGCTGGCGAGGGCATAGCTGCGCACCGTCTCGGCGACGAGCCGTGCTTCGTAGTTCTCCGACTTCAGGAACGCACGGCGCACCGGCAGGTTGTAGAACAAGGCCCGGGCTGAGACGGTTGTGCCGCGTGAGCGGGCGACCTCGCGCAGCGCTCTCACTTCGCCTCCTTCGACCTCGATTGACGTGCCCGGCGCGGAATCGTCGGTGTTGGTGTCGATAACGAGGTGCGTGACCGCGGCAACCGAAGCCAGCGCCTCGCCCCGGAAGCCATAGCTCTCAACCCGGGAGAGGTCTTCCACCCGGCCGAGCTTGCTCGTGGCATACCGAGTCACGGCGAGACGCAGGTCGTCCCGGGTCATTCCCGCTCCGTTGTCAGACACCCTGATCAGGCTCTTGCCGCCGTCCTTGATTTCGACCCGCACATGTGTCGCTCCGGCGTCAAGTGAGTTCTCCACGAGCTCCTTCACGGCATTTGCCGGGCGCACAATCACCTCTCCCGCAGCGATACGGCGCACCACCTCTTCCGGCAGCCGCCTTACCGGTCGTCGTCCAACGCTCATCGTTTTGGCGGCACTACCCGATGCGCCGGTCTCGTCTCCGCTTCATTTCCGCTGGGTCTGGCCCGCTGCGCGGTAGGGGCGCAGGTCAAGCTCGCGGCCATCAGATGCCGCAATGACTTCGCAGCCGGTTTCCTCGCTCATCTGCCGGGCGACAATCCAGGGTCGAGCACGGACCACGGTCATGCCGAAGTGAGAGATGACCGCGAGCTTCGGCTTCATCTGTCGGACGAGCTCGACCGCCTCGGGCACGTGCATATGGTCAAGCTCGGACCGCTCCAGTCTTACTACATTGACTATCACAACATCGGCTTGGTATAGTTCGGCAAGCTCGGGGAAGTAGCTCGTATCCGCCACGTAGGACACGGTCAGGCCGGGAATGCTGAATCTGAACCCGTAGACTTCCCCGCGATGTCGATGCCGCACGGGACAAGAGAAGACAACGTTGCCAAGCCGGTACTCACCTCGCTCGGCCAGGGTTACGACCTGTTCAAGAAAGCCACGCAGGTAGCGCAGTACGACAGGGTCGGTTCCCTCCAGCGCGTCCTCGGGCGCGAAGAGCACGCCTCGCCTTTCGGTTCCCCCCAGGGTCATCGCCTCGACCATGATGTTTACGTCGCCCGCATGGTCCAGGTGACGATGAGAGAGCAGAATCCCGGCGAGTTCGGTCGGCCGGAGGTTATGACGGCTGCCGGTCATCCGCACCAGAGCGCCGGGGCCTGGGTCAACAAGGAACCGTGTGCCGTCCAGATTGAACCAGATGCCACCCGAGGCCCGAATCTGCTTGGCGACTACTATCCGGGCCCCGCCTGAGCCGAGAAAGACCAGCCGGCATTCGTTGCTGTTGGTCATGGCTCGCTGAGGATACCGACCCCGCGACCTGTGTCAAGAGCTGACAGCCTGCAGCCGGCGGGATTTGACGGCTCTCAGGCAGTCGTTACAATGCTCAGCAGCAACAGAGTAACAACTACATCTAGAAGGAACGACTTTGAACAGCACCTCCGCAGACAACGCGACTATTGCTGACCACACGGTCGAGGTACTTCGTCGGCTCGTCCACATTCCGAGTCCGGCAGGACATACTGAGGACGCCGTCAGGTTCATTGAGGTGGAACTGGACCGACTCGGAGTCCTTCACGAGCGAACATGCCGCGGCGCGCTGGTAGCTTCGATTCCCGGCCGCGAGGCCGGGCCGCATCGTACACTCACCGCTCATGTGGATACGCTCGCCGCGATGGTCAAGTCGGTCGACAAGGACGGTATGGTTCGGCTCACCCAGGTCGGCGGCTACGCGCTCGGCACAGTTGAAGGCGAGTACTGCACGGTTGAGACCGGCACCGGCCGCATGATTCGCGGCACGGTTCTGTACGAGAAGCCGTCGGCGCACGTGAGCAAGGAGGTCGAGACCGCGAAGCGCGACCTTGATAATATGGTCGTCCGGCTCGATGTTGAGTCAGCGAGCGAGTCTGCGGTTGCTGCCCTGGGCGTGGCAGTCGGTGACTACATCCACTTCGACCCTCGCTTCGAACTGACTGAGTCAGGATTCGTGAAGTCTAGGCACCTCGATGACAAAGCCGGTGTGGCATGTCTGCTCGCTGCGGTCCGAGACCTGGTTGAGAAGAGCTTGAAGCCGAGACGTACGTCCCACTTTCTCTTCAGTACCTCAGAAGAAGTCGGCTTTGGTGCATCGACGGGCATTCCAGAAGGTACGACCCAGTTGATTGCCGTCGACATGGGGGCGGTGGGCAAGGGTCAGGCATCGGACGAGTATTCGGTCTCAATCTGCGCCAAGGACTCGACCGGTCCTTTTGACTTTCGTCTGCGCCGGCGACTGGTCGAACTCTGCCAGGCAGGAGGGATTCCCTACAAGGTTGACGTCTATCCTTTCTATGGCTCGGATGCCGCGGTCGCGGTACGTGCCGGCCACGATGTCGTAACCGGGCTGATCGGGCCGGGTGTTGATGCTTCGCACAACCTTGAGCGTACCCACCGCCGGGCGCTGTCGGCTACGGTCAGACTCATTCTGGCATACCTCGACCCAATTTGACGCTCGGTCCAGGAACTCACCACTGGACCGTCTCCGACCAGAAACGGATGGTCGAGTTGTGGCTTCTCGGTGAATGAGTTCCTGATGGGGTAATGCGCGACCTTGACTGCCGTCGCTGTCGCGCCTACAATCCGAAGGACGCAGACCGAGCGCGCTGCTGAATGCCGAAGTGGCGGAACTGGCAGACGCAGTGGACTCAAAATCCACCGTTCAGCGATGGACTTGTGGGTTCGACTCCCACCTTCGGCATACCCTCTCAGGCCTTCTGACTGCTGTCCGTTTTCTCTGTTCCGTGTCAAGGGTAGGGGAGAGGCGGCGGGCT
>CAZQFS010000028.1:0-26133 GCA_964592755.1 uncultured bacterium
AAGGACTCCCTAAATCCAATGCCCGTTTTGTCTCATTTCTCGTGAAGCAGTACAGCCGGGCGTTAGAATCCAGCCATGCGAGCGTATCTCGTCCAATGTCGCTGACCGGCAGAATCCAGGAACATCGCTGTACGCGCCAGCGGCTGGATTCCCCTCACCCGACCTTCGGTCACCCTCTCCCAGTGGGAGAGGGCCGGGGTGAGGGTTCGCAGGATTGCTCTTCCACGCGTGATACGTGTCGGCAATCTTGCGAATGTCAGAGTCGGTGAGTTCGCGGTGTGTCCTGTCCACCATGGTTCCGAGTTTGCGGGCATCAATGAACAGCGTCTCGCCGCGGCGGTCGCGCATGCCCTTGCCGTTCTTGCTGCGGGTGACGAACCACAGACATACAGGGATTTGAGTGGAGTAGAAGAGCTGGCCGGGCAGGGCTATCATGCAGTCCACGAGGTCAGCCTCGATGATGTTCTTGCGGATTTCTCCTTCGCCCGACTGGTTCGAGGACATCGAGCCGTTGGCGAGCACGAAGCCGGCAGTGCCGGTCGGCGCGAGGTGGTGGATGAAGTGCTGGACCCAGGCGAAGTTGGCGTTGCCTTCGGGCGGCACGCCGTATTTCCAGCGCTTGTCGTCCTTGAGCCGGTCCCCGCCCCAGTCCGAGTCGTTGAACGGTGGGTTGGCCATCACAAAGTCGGCCCGCAGGTCTTTGTGCGCGTCGTTGTGGAACGAGCCTTCGTTGTTCCAGACGATGCTGCCTTCGATGCCGCGGATAGCGAGGTTCATCACGCACAGCCGGTAAGTGGTCTGGTTCCGCTCCTGCCCGTATACCGAGATGTCGCCGACCTTGCCGCCGTGCTCCTGCACGAACCGCTCGCTCTGGACGAACATCCCACCCGAGCCGCAGCACGGGTCGTAGACGCGGCCTTTGAACGGTTCGAGCATCGCGACCAGGAGACGCACGACGCAGCGGGGCGTGTAGAACTGGCCGCCCTTCTTGCCTTCGGCCGAGGCGAACTGGGTGAGGAAGTATTCGTACACGCGCCCCAGGATGTCCTTCGCGTCGCGCGTGCCCTCACGCTGCGCGCCCTCACCCCTTCGCCCCTTTCCCAGCGCGGCGCGCCCCTCACCCCTTCGCCCCTCTCCCAATGGGAGAGGGGTGGGGGGTGAGGGTCGGAAGTTGACGTTGGCGAACAGGTCAATCAGGCCGCCAAGCGTGGTCTTGTCTATCTGCTCGCGGGCGTAGTTCTTGGGCAGGACGCCTTTGAGCTTGGGGTTGTCGCGTTCCAGCGCGGTCATCGCGTTGTCGATAAGCAGGCCGATTTTTGGGTCTTTGGCGCGGCTCTGGAGATAGGACCAGCGGGCCTCGGGCGGCACGAAGTAGACCTGGGCCATCGAGTAGGAGTCGCGGTCTTCCAGTGTTTCCTTGCGCTGGGCCGCGTCTTTTGCGTACCATTCGCTCTTCGGGTCGCGGGTCGCCGCATCAAGCTCGGCATGCCGCTCCTCGAACGTATCGGAGATGTACTTGAGGAATATCAGGCCGAGCGCGACGTGCTTGTACTCGGCTGCGTCCATCACGCCGCGCAGCTTGTCTGCCGCCTGCCAGAGTTGGGCCTCAAAGCCCACGTTAGCGCCGTTGCCCGATTTCTTCACGGATTTCTGCCCGGCCACTTACGAGTTTCCTTTCAACGCAGGCGGATTACGCGCAAGCACTGAGCGGTAATATAGGTCAGGGCAGACGCAAGTCAAGCACGCGGCAGACCCCCAATCCCGAGACCGACGGTCACGAGGGGCAGACAGGGGACACAGTACCGAATCGTCGGACGATTCGGGTCATGTCCCCGGGATTTCGGCCGTGTTCTTTCGCTCTCACTATGTTGTACGTTGCTGGCGGCCGGATTTGCCGCTTTGCTTCGCTTTCCCGTACCCCCGGCTGCCGGGAGGCCGTTCCCGGGACGGTGTTCGGGCGCGTTTTTAGCCGGGCTGTCAGCCGGGTCTTGCGCGGTGCGCTCGCCTGAGTGTTTGTCCGGGCTTGACTTGAAGCCTTGGCCGGAGCGGTGGTTGAGGCGAATGCTGGTGCGATGAGCGGTGCTTGTCGCCCGGCGTTTACCCCGGCGCTTGAGCGGGCAATTGGTTATGCGCTTGCCGGGCTCTGTCAGTGCCCGGTTCTTGCGGCTTTGGTTTTGGTCTTGGCCGGGGTAATGAGCGCCCGGCTTTGCCGCTCTGCAACTCGGTTATGCGGCCGAGGTTTGGGCCAGCGTTCAGTCCGGGGCCGGCGTGGCAGCGATGAGGGCTTTGTGGAAATGGAGATGGAGGACTGCCGGGACCAGGCCGGTCGTTCTGAGCATGCGCAGGCAGGGTTCGAGCGCAAGCGGATGTTCGTGGTCGTGTCGGCGCGGGTCAACAAAGCTCTCTGACATCTGGCCGGAGCTCGAGCCGACAACCTGCTGGAGCCGGTGCAGAACACCGGCGTGAGCCGACCGCAGGTGCACAAGGTCAGGCGCGATGCGGTCAAGGATTAGAAGGAGTCCGCGTTGGGCGAGATGGGCGCGGCAGTAGCGAAGGAGCCGGCATTTGGCCGGATGGGTCAGTTCGTGAACCACGTCAACGAGCACGATGAACCGGAACGACCGCTCGGGCAGGCGGAGCGCCTCGATTCGGTCGAGGTCATGCGCGATGAAGCGACACCGGCCGGCACGGGCTGCCAGTCGCCGACGGGCGAGTTGAAGCATCACTTCTGAGCGGTCCACGCAGACGAACCGTGCGGCCGGCAGTTGAGTGAGTATCCGCGCCTCGGTCTTGCCCGTGCCACAGCCGAGGTCGAGGATGTGCGCCCCTTTGCGCCAGTTCTCCTTGATGACCGCGGCCAGGATGTCGAGCTGCTCGGCCTTGAGCCGGTTTGTGGGCCGACGGTCCCAGTTGCGCACGAACTCCCGGTCGTGCCAGCGGCCGGGCCTGGTTTCTCTGCTCACTTGACGCCCATCCACCTGACCGCCTTTGTGAGCGGTTCTTCGGGGACCGAATGGCCGCCGGGGAAGTCCGCGACCGTGACCTTGAACCCTTGACGAGCGAGGAACTCGCGGCTGGCTGCGCCGTAGGCGTGCTCGACAACGCGGTCCTCGAGGCCGTGAGATGAGAAGACCGGCAGTTCCCTGGCAGTCGCGTACTGCTCGGCGGTGAAGCGGAGCGTGTCGAACCCGCCGCCAAAGCAGATGATGCCTTTGAGCCGGTCGCTGTGCCGGAGCCCGGTCGCATAGGCCATGCCGCAGCCCTGGGAGAAGCCGAGCAGCCAGGTTCCGCTGGTACGGTATCGGGAGGCAAGCTGACGCGCAGCTTCGACGATGTACTCGGTGGAGAGCTCGGATGATGTGCGCCGTGCGGTGGAGTCGTCCTTGCTCCAGGTGACCCAGGAGTAGCCGGGCTCTTTGCCCGCGGCCATCGGGTAGGGAGCCTGAAGCGCGGCGAAGATGAGTTTCGGACTGCCGGCGCGCTCGTAGAGCCGGGCAAACTGCCGGGGATTTGAACCGTAGCCGTGCAGGCCAAGCAGCAGGGGATAGGCCCGAGTTGAGTCGTAGCCGGCGGGCAGGTGGACGTAGACCGGCAGGAGAGTCTGGGCACTGACAGTCAGGGCCAGACCGGCCTTGGTCGCGGCTGCCTCGGCCCGGGCCGAGGCACTCTCGACCGTGGCGGCAAAGACCGGGCGGGAGCGGACCGAGTCGAAGTCCGGGTCGCGCCGGACGTGCTCCAGGTCGTCGAACCCGGCCCTGACGGCGCGGACCAGATAACGTGCGGCCAGGGTCTCTTTGCCGAGCAGGCCGTAGCAGCAGGCGAGGTTGTAGATGTCGCCGGAGTTGGTGATGTCGTGGTTGAGCGCCTCGAGGTAGAGCCGGGCCGCGACTGCGTAGTCTCTGGCCTGATAGGCCGAGTGAGCCGCGGCCTGGAGCGAGTCAAGGTTCAGGTCGAGGAAATCACCGGCCGAGGGGTCGATCTCATTCCAGGCAGGCTGGGCCAGAGCTACAGTCGAAAGCAGGACGCAGGTCAGGAGCTTCATCCAGAGACCCGGCATTGAGCCACGAAAGGCACGAAGGAATGGGCGTGCTTCTGGCTCCTGGTCCTCTGCTCGGATTCCGTGGCCTTCGTGGCCGTCAGTTTCGGGATTCGTGTTCATACGCTAGGGTCGGGCGGCCTTCACTTTTTCGGCGATGGCGTCGAGTTCCTGCTCGCTGAACGGTGGCTTCATCCTGACCTGGGCAAAGTGGTGCATGGCCAGGGTCTTGTCGAGCAGGTTCTCTTCGCCTTTGATGCTCGGGACAAGGAGCATGTGCAGGTGGGGGACGCGCGTTCCCCGGATGAGCATCGTGACGTACTCGCAGTCGAAGGCGTGTTTGACCTTGCGGGCCACGACATAGCAGGCCTTCAGGAACGGGCCGGCAATGCCGTCCTGGGGCTCGATGTCGGTGAACCACTGGACGTGCTTCTTGGGAATGACAAGGCAGTGGCCGCGCGAGATGGGGTAGAGGTCCAGGAAAGCGAGCGTGTGCTCGTCTTCGTGGACTCTGCGGGCCGGTGCTTTGCCGGCGACAATCTGGCAGAATGGGCAGTCGGGCATTATCACACCTCCTACCATTTTGCGGGCTTGGTGATGATTTCTCGGACCTGGGTGTCGAAGAACTGGCGCGAGTGGGCCGGGCGGATGACGAGCGCGGTGTCGGCACCGGTTCCGGTTCCGGCGATGGCGATGATGTCCTTGCCGTGAGGAACAAGACCGGCGTCGAGCGCCATGACCGCAATCTCGACACAGACCTTGGTTCCCTCGCCGAACGTGCGAAAGGTGTTGGCAATCGTCTCGGCCGGGCCGAGCCCGCCGAACTTGAGTCGCGCCGCCCGTTCAACTCCGGCGAACAGATGCGTCGTCCTGAGCACAGGGATGCCTTGCTCGGCAAGTCGGTTCTCGGTCTCTTCTGAGAGCTCGGACTTGCCGTACTCGCGGAATCCGGCATGGTGGGTGACACAGACGACGTCGAAGTGATGGTCCAGTTCCCGGGCCAGCGCCAGCGCGGTCCTGCCGGTGGTTGAAGCGACGACCAGGTGTCGGATGCCGAGTTCGTCAGCCCGCTTCAGGGCCGAAAGGAGCGTGGCGCGGACCGGGTTGGGGCCGGTTCTGGCAGTCTTCTTCATGGGGTTCTTCCTCTCGGTAATTGCGCAGGCAATGATATTCGCGTCCTGCCCCGGGTCAAGGATGCTCTTCGCAGCATTCGCGTTCGAGCCGATAGAGCTCCTCGTCCGAGAGCCCGAAGTAGTGACCGACCTCATGGATGACGACGCGACGCACGAGATTGCGGACCTCGTCGTCGGTGCGGGCCAGGCGTTCAATCGGCTGCTGGAAGATGAGGATGCGGTCGGGCAGGACGTTGCCGTACCAGGGCCCGCGGCTGCCGTACGGGATGCCGGTGTAGAGCCCGAGCAGATTCCACGGGTTCTTGTCCAGCTTGCGGGCGAGTTCCGGCGGGGCGAGCGGCATCACCTCGATTGACATGTTGGCGAACCGGACGCGGAAGTACTCAGGGATGGTGTCGATTGCCTGGTCAATCAGCTCGGAGAAGCGTTCGGTTTCCACTACGCCGGTCGCGGACCAAAGATGGCGGTGCCGACGCGGATTATCGTTGCGCCCTCTTCGATGCCGACTTCGAAGTCTGAGGACATGCCCATCGATAGATGCGGCAGGGGAATACCGAATCGCTGCCGGGCCTGCTCGGCGAGTTGCCGGAGCAGGTTGAAGCAGGGCCGGGATGCGGCCGGGTCCTCAATTGCCCAGCCCGGGCCGATGGTCATCAGGCCCACGGGTGCGAGTTGTTCGAGTCGTGCGACCCGGCCGACAAACTCAACCGCGTGCTCGGGCCGGACACCGTGTTTGGTCGGTTCGGCTGAGGTGTTTACCTCGATGAGAACTCGGGCCACGCGGCCGCGCGCCGCGGCACGGCGGGAGAGTTCCTGGGCCAGGTGCAGCGAGTCGAGGCTGTGGATGACGTCGAACAGGTCAAGGGCCTTGCCAGCCTTGTTGGTCTGGAGCGAGCCGACCAGGTGCCAGCAGGCCGGGCCGGCGACAAGCGGCTTCTTGGCCAGCGCCTCCTGGACCCGGTTCTCGCCGATGTCGGTAATCCCGGCCCTGATTGCCTCATCAATCTCCGACGGGGCGCGGGTCTTGGTAACGGCGACCAGCGTTATCTCGCTCCGGCTCCGGCCGGCACGTGCGGCCGCCGCAGCAATCCGAGACTCGACCCGCGTCAGGTTGTCGGCAATGGCCATCGGACCCTGTCCGGCTACTGACCGATGAACCGGAACTCAACCCGGCGGTTGCGGGCCATGTCCGGTTCTGAGCTGCCAGGAGCAATCGGCTGCGTGTCGGCATAGCCGTTGGCGGCAATCCGGTCGTAGGCAATCCCCAGATGTTCGTTGAGATAGCGGCGCACTGCTTCGGCCCGGGCCTGGGAAAGCTCCCAGTGGGAAGGGTGTGGGTCAACGGTCGGCTCGCGCGGGTCTGTATGGCCGGCGAGCTCGAGGGTGACATTCGGGTTGGAGCGCATCGTTTCGGCAGCCCGGGCCAGAACCGGTCTGAACTGAGAATCGAGCTCGGCCTTGCCGGGCGCAAAGAAGATATCGGTCACGGTGGCAGGCAGAGGCGACGCGCCGGAAGACAGGGCTTTGCCTGGTTCGCGGGCCGCACGAGCAGGGCCGGTCGCGGACGCCGGGCCGAGATAGAAGTCGCGCCGGGCGACGCGGCCGACCTCGACGTTCATGGTGCAGGTCTGGGCCGCATAGCTCCGTTCCAGCGCGGATATGGTGACTACATAGGACCCGACCGGCACGCTCTTGAGCGTGAAGGTACCGGTCTCGGTCGTGGTCAGGCTGCCCTGAGACGGGCCGCGATAGCTGACCAGGGCCCTGATTGGCTGGCGCGTGGCCGCATCATAGGCCGCACCGGCCAGGCCGCCGTAGTCGAGCCGACGCAAAGACAGGATGGCGGTCTGCTCGCGGTCGCCGAGGATGTACATTGTGTCGAAGCGCGGGGCATAGCCTTCAGGCGCGGTGTTGATGACCAACTGGCCGCGTACCAGTCGGGTCAGGGTCAATTCGCCCAGCCGGTCGGTGCGCACGGTCGCCTCACGCACGCCGCCCAGGACCAGGTCGGTCTGGACCGGGCTCAGGTTCGCCGCATCCAGGACTCTGATGCGGAGCGCACCCAGACCCTTGCGCGTGAAGCGGACCTCGAGTCCGAGACGATGGGCCAGACCCAGTCTGCCGTAAGGGGTCAGGGCATAATCAAGGGTAAGGCTGCCGACTTTGGCACCCAGGCCGGCGGTCAGCCCGGACATGACTCCGAGCGTGGCCAGGTCCAGCGGCCCGGCCCGGTAGCCGAGCCGGAGCGCAAGTTCGGGCACGGGCAGATACTCCAGCCCGCCCCGCAGCGACGGCGAGTTGTCAAAGGGAAGCGCAAGACCCAGGGTCGCGTTGAACTGCTGCCCGGTCATGGTCGCGCCGAGCTCGGCTTCGGTCGGCAGCATGACCAGGTCTGAGCCGTAGCCGGTTCCTGCCCCCAGATTGCGGCAGGCGAGCCCCAGCCCGAGCCGGGAAGTCGGCCGGCACAGAAAACCGAGGTCAAGCGCGCCGCCGTACCCGGCCACCTCGTACAGGTCCTGGTAAAATCCTTTGCCGGCAAATCCGAGGAAGCAGCTCCGACCGAGTCTGAGTCCGTACCCGAGTGTGACGACCCCGTGCCATGTGCCGAACGTGCCGAGCGACTCGTTCTCTACGCTCCAGCGCTCGATGCCGGGCTCGCCGCTGTAGGCGAGGCTGAGTCCGAACGCGCCTGCCGGGCCGGGCAGGATTGCGTGGAACAGCTCGTCCTTTGTGCTCATGAACCACTGGTGATGAGCGAGCGCCAGATGGTAGCGGCGCAACTGGCCGAGTCCGGCCGGGTTCCAGTACAGGGCGCTGGCGTCGTCGGCCAGGCTGACAAACGACTCGCCCAGGGCCGAGGCCCGGGCACCCTGTCCGGTCCTGAGGAACGGCATCACCGACGTGCCCGGCTCCTGAATGCCAAACAGCGAAACCAGGGCGGTGAGCAGCAGCGCGTTCATCTACTCTTGAGATACGACCAGCTTCTTGCGGATTGCGTCGGTCCGGCCCGAATGCTGAAGGGTGAGGACATAGTCGTAGGTTCCCGGGGCAAGCCGCGTGCCCTGGGCGTTATCGCCCTGCCAATCGACCCGATGCAGCCCGGCTGATGAGATGGAGTCAGGCTTGAGCACGCGGCGGACAAGCACGCCGTTACGGTCGTAGACATCGAGGCCGACCCGGCCCGCCCGGGGCAGGCCGATGAAGAAGGTCGTGCCGCGCGGGAACGGGTTCGGGAAGTTGTGCACGGTCAGGTCTGAGACCAGACGCAGCATCACCACCGCACTGTCGCGGCCTGAGCTGTCGCCCGCGGCAAAGCCGTGGATGACCAGCCGCTTTCGGTCGATGGTGGCCGGGTCGCCGCGCAGGTTGGGCGGAGTCTTGATGCGCAGCGTGAAGTAGCGTCGAGTTCCGGCCGGCACCAGACCCAGGTCGGGCAGGCCGTCGCCGTCGGTGTCGGTCAGACGGTTCCTGCCGGTCGAGTCGAGCAGGGTGAACGTCCAGTAGGCGTCGGATGGCGGAACGATGAGTCCCACGACGTCACCGGCGCCGGTGGCGAGCCGGGCATAGAATCGGAGACTGAGGTTTTCACTCAGGCTGATGGCGGTGTCGTAGCGCGGCTCGATGGCCAGCGACTCAGGCCCCACCACAACCAGTTGAGAGGTGACCTTGTCGTTGGCCGGGTTGGCGTCAACCGGCAGCGCGGTCGAGCACGAGACCGGGTAGGAACCGGCCGATGCCACCCAGAAGGGGAAAGTGATGGTAGCCGACGACTCGGGCAGCAGGTCGTAGATGTAGGTGACGTACCGGTGGTAGACGGTGCCGATGCGGAACCGGACGTCAAAGACACGTTCGGTCATCCGGCCGAAGTTGCGTATCACCGCTCGGGGCAGAATCGTATCTCCGGCCCGGGCCTTGCCTGCCGGCGCGAGAATCTGCACCGCGGCCAGGTCATGGGCAAGACTGACGCGGATGCGGAGCGAGTCATGGAGTGTGTCGTTTGCCTGGTTCTCGTCGCCCGCAAGGCTGGTGTAGCAGACCACTGGCATTGTGCCGGTCTGATTCGCCTGCCAGTCGGGGAAGAAAACGGTGTCGGCACGGTCCGGGTCCAGGGTGTCGAAGACGACCTGCGAGTAGGCGGAGCCGAGCCGGAGCGTGACCGGGAAGGCAGCCCGGCCACGGCCGTAGTTGCGGACCGCGACCGCGGGAGTGTGAATTGAGCCGGAGTCAATCACGCCGCCGGGGGTGAGAAGCCGCTCCACGCCGACGTCCAGGCCGCGCTGGGGGCGGACAATCGTGGTCCTGCGCAGCGTGTCGTTGGCCGGGTTTGAGTCGCCGGCAAGAACCGTGTGGCAGACAACGCTGGTCGGGCCGAGCAGCGGCGGGGTCCAGGGGCTGAATGTTACTGTGTCTGTCTCGCCCGGTCCGAGCGTGTCGGTGATGAGAATTGCGTACTGGGTGCCGATGCGCATGACCACGCCGAACGAGGTGTCTGCGCTGCCTGTGTTACTGACTACAGCCGAGGGAAAGAGCGCTACCCCTGAGTCCACGGTGTCGGCCGGCGCGACAATCGAGACCACGCCGACGTCGAGCTGGAATGATGCCGGCCCAGGGCGCACCTGAGGCTGCGCCTGGCCCGCGAGGACCAGAATCAGGCCGAACGCAGGGCCAAGCCGGGCAGAAGTCACTGCCGGATTGTAGAGCAGGAGCGCCGCAAGTCAAGCCGCAAGCCGATGAGCCGGTGACGATTTCAGTATCGGCTTTTTACCGTACGGCCGGACTTTGTCCAGGAACCGGGTCCTGGCCGGCTACTGCTTGTACCCGATGCGGCGGAGAAATGCCCGGCGCTCAGCCTGGTCCGAATCGGTCTCAACGCCTTTCGGCCGTTCACCGTCAATCACGCCCATGATGCCACGCCCCCGGCTGTCGTCGGCAACGACCACCGAGACCGGGTTGGCCGTGGCACAGAAGATGGTGCAGACCTCCTGCAGATTCTTGAGCTGGGGCAGTACGTTTATCGGGTACGCGCCGCGCAGGAGCAGCACAAAGGCATGCCCGGCACCGATTGCCCAGGCGTTCTTCACGGCCAGGGCCGCAAGCTCGGGGTCGGTGCCGGAGTGTCGAACCAGACACGGGCCTGACGCCTCATTGAACGCCAGCCCGAACCTGATGCCGGGCACGGTCGTGACCATCAACTCATGGATGTCTTCGATGGTCTTGATGAAATGGGTCTGCCCGATGATGACGTTGGCATCGTCCGGCCGCTCAACCGCAACGCTGTCGAGCTTCATCGACCTCTCCTAACGGGCAACCAGGACCTTGCGGGTTTCGGAGTAGCCCGGGCTTTCGACCCGGTAAAGATAGGTCCCGGCCGGAACTTCCTGGCCTGCCTCGTCCTTGCCGTCCCATTGGGCCACGAAGCCGAGTCCGGGCGCCGACGCCATGTCCAGGCTGCGTACCAGCTCGCCCGACGTGCTGAAGACGTTGATTGTGGCTCGTTCGACCCTCGGGTAGCAGAAGTAGAACGTGGTCGTGGTGCCGAACGGGTTGGGCGACGCGGTGAGCCCGAGCTGACCGGGCAGCACAACGTCCGCCTCGCCGACGCCCACGCCGGAGACATTGAAGGTTACCATCGTGCTTTCGGGCGAGCAGACCGGCCACGTGGTCCAGAACTCGATGTCCCGGGCGAGCGAGAAGCTGTCCATTGCCCAGATGAAGTAGTCAACCCTGGCCGGTGGCGTGACCGCAGGAATGGTGAAGTAGAACGTGTCACCCCGGGAGGAGTCTTCCGCAGTGGCAACCCACGCCCCTGAGTTTACCCGGAAGCAGAGCGACTCGGCACCGCGGGCGTGGTCGTCGGTGATGACCGACCAGACTGTGTACGGGCCGGCAAAGGTCGTGTCGGGCCAGACTCGCGTGTTGCCAAAGGTCGGCGGGACAAGGTCCCAGTCCGGGACATAGCAGGACGACAGTTGCATGAAGGTCTCAACATTGATGAAATCCGACGAGGCCCCGTTCTGACTCATGGCCGCAGCCACGCCGTTCGCGCCGGTGAAATGGCCGGGCACGACCCATTCGTAAATCCAGCGTCGGTCGTTGGTGCCCAGGTTGTCGGTGAAGACCATGTTGTCGCGGATGACCAGGCAGGGCCAGTAGTAATCGCCCGACATCGGCACTTTGACCTTGCCTTTGGCCACGATGCGCTTGGTGTGCTGCTCGACCGCCTGATACGGCACACCCGGGATGATTTCGTACTGCCAGGACACGGCGCTAATCCAGCCTGCGCCGTAGTACATCGGCGTGACGTAGACGTTGCCGTCCGGCTGATAGTTGCCGATGAAACGGAAACTCTGCTGGGTGAAGTCGATGCCGTCGATGTAGAAGCCGAACTCGTCCTTGTCTTCATATATCCATTGGACCGAGTTCGAGCCCAGGGTATCAATTTCCATGACCGACGGCGCAGGCGGGTCGGTCGCCATGGACTCTGGTGCGGGCGGCCGGCCTTCGGTCGGCGAACGCAGACCCACCCGGGCCCACAGGCCGCCCGGATACTGGGTCAGGTTCCAGTGCTGGCGGGTGGAGTCGAATGGCGTCCACATGAACAGGCTGCGGTTCTGCTGGAACCGGCCATAAGTATCGATTTCGAGCGGTATCTCTCCGCTGCCAATCGTCAGATTGTGCGCCGGAAACGATGCCCCGAGTCCGGCAAAGAGCAGAAGGATGATAATCCGGTACATGACACCTCCGGCTGGTTGGTTCAGGTTATTCTAAACAACCAGCGTCTCAGGTCAAGGGCGAATTCGCTTGACATGGCCCGGCGAGCGGCTACTATCCAGACCGTCAACGTAACCAAAGGAGGTTCGGTGAGATACGTTGTTCTTAGTCTGGTCATGTGCAGCCTGGCAGGGGCGTATGTGACCAGTTCGTTCCGCAGCCAGGCTACGGCCGGCCTGTGGACCGACGATTATGACCTGCTGTTTGAGCCGGCGCGGATTCCCCTTGTTGCCGGCAGCCGGGTGTACACCGGGCTTTCCAACCTGGTATCAGGCCAGGAGGAGCAGTTCGGAACCCGGGCCGACAACTTCTACTTTGTCGGCGGTTCGACCAACGCCCTGGGGGCGTTCCATCCTGGTCTGGTGTTCGACCGGTTCGAGGCTCGGACCCCGCGTTTTACCGGTATTTCGAGTGAGTATGGCGACTCGCTGTTCGGTGAGGCGCGACTGGTGGAGACCGAGCTCAGTGACCTGGACTCGAACGGGACCTATGACCACAAGCGCGTAACCGTCACCGATGTGCGGGCCTGGGATGCGAGTCAGCAGACCGACGCCTATCTGGGTCTGGGCATCAAGGCCGGCGCGCTGCGGTTCGGGGCCGGCTATGCCCGGTACTGCTGGCAGACCGAGAATCACGACCCGGGGTTCAACCGGGTCTGGGAGCGTCGGGACTCGAGTCTGGTGGACGGCAGGCCGGTGTTCTCGGAAAAGGACAGCAGCATCGGCTCGTCCGGCATGGGCACCACTGACAACCGCATCATCGCCAATGCCTGGTATGATATGGAGTTCATCCGGGTCGGGCTGCTTGCCGACTTCACCCCGCTGAGCACCAGGTACACCTACGACGCCCGGCAGCAGCGTATGGTTGACCGCAGTCCGGCCAACCCGCTCATCGCCGATTATGTGCACGTTCGGGCAGCCGACACATCCGCCCTGCCGCTTTCCGGCAACCGGATGTCGGCGACGCTCTCCCTGTTCTACGTCCCGAGTGAGAAACTGGAAAGCCGGTTCTACCTTTCCGGCGCGACCCTGAGCCGGTCGGTCGCCGAGGACGCAGCCGGGCTGCAGACGTTCCTGGCCGACAGCGTTGCCCGGCCCGGGCTGGACACGGTCTGTGATTCTTCGTATGCCCGCTACTCCGGCAGGCAGACCGGGACCAACCTGAGCCTGTCCACACGCCAACTCATCACCGTGACCGAGGACTTCAAGCTCGGACTCGGGCTCGGGTTCTCAACCGCGACGTCCCGCGATTCGCTGACGAGCTCCTGGGTAGAACGCTCTTACGCGGCACACAACAACGGCGACACCATTGCCGGCCGCGAAGACTGGCGCCGCCGGGTATCGTCCACCGAGGACTGGCTGAACCGGGCCACGTCGAGCACGAGCACCCTCAGCCTGCCGGTCGGCATCGAGTACCGCATCGTCCGGCCGGTCGCACTCCGCCTCGGCTTCAGCCACACCATCACCTGGCGCGATGAGACCCGGATTGAGCAACTGGTCGGCTCGTCGCCGGAACTCACCCGCATTGACTACGGCGACGGCTCCTACTTCGAGTACCTGGGCACGGCCCAGACCCGGCCGGGACAGTCTGAGACTCAGCAACGCACGACCCACGCGACCAGCTACACCTACGGCATCGGTTTCCATCCTATTGATAATCTGCAGATTGACCTTGCGGGCTTTGCCCGGCTGACCGACCTCACCAACTGGCGACTGTCGGCCACGCTTCGGTTCTAAGGAGGAAAGATGAGAAACCTACTCTTGCTCGGCGCGGCCGTGCTGGCGGTAGTCGCGTGCCAGAAGCCGGCCAATGAGCTGGACGTGGATACCGACCTGCCCCTTGAAACCGGGGCGGGCAACCTGCCCCAGGTCGGGTCGGTCACGCCTTCCCTGCAGGGCATGCTCCTGGACGACAACCCGGACGTCGCCGGAGTCCAGGCCACGGTCATGGTCCGGTTCCGCGATTTCATGGACCCGGGCTCGGTCACCAGCAATGTCAGCGTGCTCAACACGACCACCAACCTGCTTGTCAGCGGACTCGACGTGTCGTACAACGCCGACGCGCGTACCCTGTATGTCCGGCACGAGAACTGGGCCCAGAGCAGCGCGTACCTCTTGACCATCGGCACCGGCGGAGCCAGGAACCGCTGGGGCAAGCCGCTTGACGGCAATGGCAACCGGACCGAGGAAGGCACGCCCTATGACGACTTCCTGACCACGTTCTACACCTCAGGCAGCAACCCGGACAGTTGCGTCGCGACCGTGCCGCCTCGCATCAACACGTTCGACCCTGATACCGAGGCGATTGACGACACCATGCCCGACATCACGGTCAGCTTCACAACCGGGATGGACACAACCACGCTGGTCCCGGCCAACTTCCTACTGACCGACGGGACCGGCTCGTCCGTGCCCCTGGAACGGGTCTGGGTGACTGAGACCGCGGTCTCGTTCAAGCCCCGAGCCGGCTCGCCGCTGCTCTGGGGCAAGACCTACTCCATGACCGTCACCAGCGGCGCGGTCCTGGCCAAGGCTCTGCCCCGCACGCCCGGCCACGTTCTCAGTCTCGACGGTGACGGCGACGGGGCGGAAGAGAACGAGCCGAACTACCAGAGCTACTTCCTGTGCGACACGCTCGACGCCCCGGAAGCCGACGTCACGCCCGCAACCAACGGGCTCTTCTTCGACTTCAACGACGACATGGACGAGACGACCCTGACACCGGAGAACGTCCGTGCGTTCGATGCCGAGGGCTATGTTCCGGGCACGTTTGTCTTCCTGCGCGTCAACGGCGATACCCGCATCGGCTACTACTTCTCCCGACCGGTGAGCGGCACGCTGCGGGCCTTTGTTGCCAGGGAAGTCAGGGCGAAGAACGGCCGCCAGCTCGACTCAAACAACAACGGCATCGGCGGCGAACCCTGGGACGACTACTGGTGGCCATAGTGCAGACTTAGCGGTACGCGTCCGAAATCAGACGCCGGGCCTTGGGTTCTTGTCGAACCTGAGGCCCGGCTCATCTCTGCGCGCCACCGGCCCGTTTGACAACTGCGCAGAGTCGAATGTATACTCTGACCTGAGAGAGCGCCCGGTCGTCGAGGTGTCAGGCCGTCGGCATGCAAGCCTGCCCTGAACGCCTCGTGACTGATAAGCCGGCCGGGGTAGGAGAGCCGATGAACGAACGCGGCCGGCATCGACCCGGGCAGCCGAGTTGCATCTACAAAGGAGGCAGGATGAGACTGCGAAGAACGCTGGTGACCGTGCTGGCAACCGCAGTGCTTGTGCCGTCTGTTGCCATGGCCGCGCACGTCACCGTGACCTTGTTTCCGCCGCCGCCCGGAGAGCTGGCGGTTGAGGACTTGTGGAAGGCCCGGGTGACGTCGGACACGGTCGCGGACGCCTGGTTCGAGGGGTTCATGTTTGAGGCTTCCGGCCGCCAGGTTTTCTGGGCCAGGAGCAGGCCGTTTCGGCTGGCCGTCGGAACCCGTACCTACCGCTATCGTGACGTTACCGTTGAGAAATCACAGGCCGCGCCGGGATATGAGGTTCTCATTACCCGAACCGGACAGCTCCCGGCCGGCACGTACCGGTTCAAGCTCATCATCCAGCCGTTCGGGGCCGAGGATTCAGGCACCCTCGTGTTTGAGCCCACCGGCCCGCCGCGCCTCATATCGCCCCGCGACCGCGACACGGTCTTCGGGCCTTATCCGCTGTTTGTCTGGGCCCGGCCGGCACCGGCGCCGAGCGGGCTGGTGACGTATGAGCTCCGGGTCTGCGAAATCCTGCCCGGTCAGAGGGCGCCCGAGGCGCTGCGCGCAAACCGGCCCTGGTATCAGCAGAGCCGACTGGCCGGAACTTCGCATCGCTACCCGAATTCGGCGCGGGCCCTTGAGCACGGCCGGCACTACGCCTGGGAGGTGATTGCCGAGCTCGGCCGCGGCGCCCGGTCCGCCCCGAGCGAGCCGCGGTCATTCGCAAAGCGCCGGACAAGGCTCGGCATTGGCGGCGGGCAGGTCGGTGTGCTCGTTCCGCTTAAGATACAGAGAGAAGTCACCCGGTTCGGCAACTGGTACCGGGTCAAGCTGACGCTGTCCAACATCGGCGCGCAGACCCTGACCGATATCACTCTGACCGACAGCCACCGCTACTTCCAGTGTATCGAGGACGCCAGGCGGCGGCGTCTCCCGCCGCCCGGCGGCGAGCAGGTCCCCGGATGGACCACAGACTGGGAAAACGCGGTCAGCCACGTTCGCATCATCGGCGGCGGCTTCAGCAACGCGTTCCATGTCTCTCTCGGCAGTTGGACCCTGCCGCCCGGCCTGAGCATGACCGTCACCTATTCGGTCCTGCCGCTGCTGACCGTGTCGCCGACCGGACCCGGCCACGCCATCGGCGTCGGGCTCAAGGCGACCTATCGAATCGGCGAGAACCAGTACGCACGTGAATACAACGGGCAGGCAGTCTACCCGGTGACCGACCTGACCCAGGCCTGGAAATCGGCCGATTACCTCATCACCACCTGCCCGTCCCGATTGCAGGGCCCTCAGCAGGACGTGATTGCCCTGCTCGTGGCCATGGCTCGACTTGCCAAGACGCGAGAGGGAGCCCTGCTCTACTTCACCAACGCGCCCACCACTGCGGCGACCTGCCGCGCGGCGTTCAAGGCCTTCGGTACGGTACTGAAGAACACGTGGCAGAATGGTTACCTGCTGATTGTCGGCGAAGAAGACGTACTGCCGCACCGGCCGGACTTCACCGACTCGTACGTGGACGGGGTCAAACTGACCCAGACCAAGACCCTGACCCGGAGCGATTACTACTACTCGGACCTGAGCGGCGACCGCCGGCCCGAGGTAGCAGTGGGCCGGATAATCGGCCGCGACGCATACGAACTGAGGCTGCCGATTGAAGTGAGCCTGTCAGTGGCGGCGCATGAAGCGGAGAGCGACGGCTCCCATACCATGATGATCAGCGGGCATGAGAAGATTGGAGACATGTTCCCGGTCGTGGCCGAGAGCGGAGCCGCCTATCTGAGACGCACCAAGGCCACGACCGTTGCCTGCTGGCACGGCGAATACTACACGACCGCGGCCCGGACCATGCACAAGGCAATCATCCACGCCCCCTGGCCGTCGGTCCCGCCACCGCGGGGCGCAGACCCCTGCTGCCAGTACTGCAGCCCGCGGCCCTGTGGCTGCGGCTGCACCTGCCTCAATCAATTCTGGGACCGGCAACTCGCGACCTGGGTCCTGCAAGAAGAGATGGGCATGCCGGCATTCAACGCCCAGTACCCGCCCAAGTCCACGGACGAGACGTTTGTTGACGTGAACGGCCGAACCCGGCGCGTGCCGCTGGCGTCCGCCAGTGCGCTCATCGCTGCCGGCGCGGGTGCCGCGGCGCAGATTGAGTTCGCCCGCGGGGGCTACTTCGGCGCGAGCTACCTGTTCCTGCCCAACGACTCGACCGCCGGCAGCCTGTTCGTCTCCCGGCTCAGAAGCAATCTGGCAGGAAAGGACTTCGTCGTCTACAACGGGCATTCAGGCGCGGCCGGCTGGTATGGGGTCAACAACAACATGCTCATGGGCGCCGGCCTCATGGCGAGCAAGACCCGACCCGTGGCAGCCTGCTTCGGCTGCTCGGGCGGCGACTACCCCGGTCATGCCAGCAGCATCTCCCGGGCGTTCCTGAGACTCGGCGCGGGCGCGTACATCGGTGCGACGCAGATGATAAACACCGCGGACGCAAACCGGCAGGTGAAGGAGCGCCGGTTCCTCAAACACTGGGCAAAGCGGAAGAGAATCGGTGACGTCCACCGCGACTGGAAGTACGACATGGCCCTGAACACGGTGGCAACGAACGGTCTCGACCTGCGGCTGCTGCACGTCATGAATCTGTACGGCGACCCGAAGTTCGGAGGTGACTGATGACCCGGCTGCTCAGACTCGCCGTGATTGCCGGATTGGTGATGGTCGGGCACCTGGTTGCGGCACAGACCAGGACGGTCCGGGTGAGCATCCCGGACTACCAGGTGACCCGGACTGCCGGGCTGGACCAGGTCGAGATTCCGGGGGGCCAGATGCTGGAGACCGAGCCGGGCCGGCCCCGCGTGCCGTTCTACACCGAGATGGTCGAGTACCCGGCCGGATGCAGAATACAGGACGTGAAGCTGACCAGCCGGGGAGGCGCAAAGACCGACTCCGCGCTGCACCTGAGCGTGCTCGGCGATGACACGACCGCGATAGACCCGAAGGACGCGACGCCCGGCGTCTACCCGCAGCAGGAATTCGCCTGGAACCAGGTGCGAGAGGCGCAGAAGACAACCCTGCTGCTGCACGTCTTTCCATTCCGCTACGACCCTCGGGCGACCACGGTCGAGTTTCACGGCGAGTACGTCTTTGACGTGCGCCACGTGCAGTCAGGGGTCGCCATCAGCGACGTCGGCCTGGAGCCGCCGGCCTGTGACCCGGGGCAGGAGATGACCGCATGGGTAGGACTGGAGAACCTCGGACAACCAATTGACATCGTACTCAGCGGCGCGGTGATGCGCGGTTCAGCAGCCGTGGCCGACCTGGCAGACCAACGGATTCAGGGCCTCGGACCAGTTGACACCGCAAAGGTCGAGCTGGCAACCAGCGGTCTGGCCCCGGGCGACTACCTGTTCCGGACCGCGGTCAAAGACCGCGACGGAAACGAACTCGACCGGGTCGAGGAGCCGTTCCGACTCGGCATCCCCCGGGGCGAGATTTCCCGGTTCGAGGTCACGCCCGGTCACTTCACCATCGGCGACGACATCGGCATCGTGCTCGAGTTCCGCAACACCGGCAGCATCACCCTTGACGGCCGGTGCGTCATCCGCATCGCACGCGACGGACAACTGGTCGAGGAGCTGGCGCAGGAGATGTCCGGCCTGCGGCCGGGTGGGGTGCGGACGTTCCGGCAGACCTGGAGCACACGCGACGCGCAGAAGTCGGCAATCTACCAGGCGACCGGGGTTGTGAAGTACGAAGGCACTGCCTGCGAGCCCCGGAGTGCGACGTTCAGCACCAACCTGATGCCGGCTGCCGGGTTCACGGTCGCCCCGGAAACGGCCTCGGTCGGCGACACGGTCGAGTTCGTCGCCTCTTCAGCGCAGGACCCCGATGGCCGCATCGTCGAGTACCGCTGGGAGTTCGACGACGGCGGCACTGCGCAGGGCGCGAGCGCTCGACACGCATACCAGCAACCGGGCAGCTACGCGGTCGGCCTGACCGTGGTTGACAACGAAGGCGGGACCGCCGGCGCGACCCGGGTCGTGACTGTCTCGAGCGACGAAGAACCCCGGTAGCCTGCCCGCCTGACCGAAACGCCTACACGCCCGACCTGTCGCGCCCGCTGCGGCGGCGACTGGCTCAGGCGCCCGGCGTCTCGCGGAGCAGTCTGGGCCGCCAGCGCTCGAAGGAATCGAGGTACACCTGGGCAATGCGGCGTGACAGGGCCGGTTCTTTGGTGGCGTTGATGAGCTCCTCGATGCGCGCGGCCCGCTCCTCGGAACCGGCCGCGGTGGCAAGCGCCACCTGCTCCAGTTGCCCGAGCCAGAAGCGGTAGCTGCGCGCGCGAATCCGCTCCGGACAATCCTGCTCGATGAGCCGGTCCGCATCGGCCCGAATCGCCGGCAGCAGCTCGGGCCGATAGGGCAGCCTGGACCGCACGACCTCCACCCTCGCCTTGGTCTTGCGGAACTTGGCCGACAGGGACTTAGTGATGCCGCACGCCTCGTCGAGACTCAGCAGTCTGTCGAACACGCCGTCGGCTTCCATCTGCCCGAACAGCTCGGTGGTCACCCGCGCAACAAGCCGGAGCCCGTCAAGCGGAACCACGTCCCGGGACAGTGCCTGCTGCTCGGTCGAGAGCAGCCGCGGCTCGCGCGTGCGGGCGCGCCAGCCTGACCCCTGCCGCGTGGACTTGAGTATACGCCAGACCTTGTGCCCGTAGTCGAAGACGAACATGCGCACCGGAACCAGGGCCAGCACGCCCAGGTTGTCCATCTGCTGGTTCAGGGTCTGGTCGAGCCGGCCGTGTTCCAGCCAGATCTGCGCTCGTTTGCGCAGGCGGAGTTCGGCCCGGCTCTGCTCGGGGCTGGGCGCGTCGGCCACGGTCGCGGTCGCGGAGAACGGTTCAGTTGCGGCAACCGGGACGGCCGGCATCCGCGTGTAGCGGTCGAGCAGCGGCGCGAGCTCGGCCACCGAAGCGTGGCAGGCACGCAGATAGTCCAGGACAAGAGCCAGGGTCGGGAACTTAAGCCGGCCCTGCTCAAGCCGGGCAAGATGGGTGCTGTAGCCGCTGCTCAAACCCAGTCGCCGCGCCACCGCCCTGGTGGAAAGCCCGGCCCTAAGCCTCAGCTCCTTGAGCCTGGCGCCTGCCTCAGGCCCGAAAACGAACGAATCGCGTCGGTGTCTCATTGGCAGCCGCGCCTGAGCAGGTGCATAACATATGTTATACTCCATCGCGCCCGTGTCAAGTCGGATAACCGCAGCAGAAACAGTTGCTTAACCTGCTCTGGGCCATCCTGCACCAATCGCCCCCATAGCGGTCTCCTATACCATCTCGTGGAGCATCAGGGCAGGCACCGGGACAGGGACAGACCGATGCGCTGACAGAAGCGCCGGGCCGGGGATGGCCCGAGCCTACCGGCTCTTAGCTCCACCCGTCCTCGGGGCATGCCCCGCCGGAATCGCGGCCGGTAGCGCGGGCTAGGTCCTCGCCAGAGTCGCCCCCGAGAGCGCGGCCCGGTGCGCCCACCACAGCGCCCGTACCATCCTGGGTCAGATGATTCGCGCCTGCGTCCGTGCCGGGCCTGCCCGCTCGCTGCCCTCTGCCTACTTCCTGAGCGCCGCCTTGGAGAAGATGTAGTCCGGGATGTCGACGTTGAACCGGATGGAGTCGAGCGCGAACTCGGTACCCTCGCCGGTCTTGAGCGCGTCTTTGAACACCGCCCGGTCCGCAACCCAGCGGCCCTGCCGAAGCGAGACGCTCTTCACCTCGGTGGTCTTGAGCAGCTTGCCGCTCTTGGCGAATCGGTGCTCGCGCACGGGCACGAACCGTTCCTTGTCCACCCAGATTTTGCGGGTGTGATAGGCGGGGACACGGTCCGGAACTCCAGGACGAGTTCCGGTCATGTCCCCACGGGCCGTGAGGTCGAGCACCCAGCACCGGCGGCCGAGCACGGTATCCTCGCCCGCGACCCGGGCGTCGTACAGGTCGGTCAGCTTGCGGTCTTCCATCATGTCCTCGTAGGAGAGGTCCGAGCCCATCACCGACTGGCGCAGCATGTGGCCGGATATCTTGATGGTGCGGTCGGTCGAAGGCGTGTAGGTCCAGAGTTCGTTCCCGAGCTTGAGCATCTTGGTGCCCTTGTCCCGCTCCGGGTAGAGAAACTCGGTGAACGACTTGTCCGCGCCCTTGACCCAGGACTTGGCTCGGACCGTCCGCGTGTTACGGGCGAGTTTGATGACCATCTGGGACACGGTTACGCGCGTGTCCGCGTAGTTGTTCTCGTCCACCTTGTCCAGAATCCACTCGCCGGTCGGCGTCTCCGCGGCAACGCACAAACTCAAGCACAAACCCAAAGCACAGATTCCATACTTCATGTTCTCTATCTCCTGACTACCAGCTCTTCACTCCTAGCTTTCCAGTTCTTTCGCCAGCATCGCGGTCTGCCGTTTGTAGACGCCCAGGCCCGATATCGCCGCACCGATGAGCGTGGCGAGCAGGCCGGGCAGGAACCCGATGATGAAGCTCGTGGGCGCGATGCGGGCGCGGATGACGTCGCCGATTACCATCGTGGCGTTGCGCATCATCCCGGCGATGTTGAAGCCGACCTGCTGCAGGTAGAAGCTGAAACCGAGTCCGATGGCGGTTCCGACTGCCGAACCAACCAGGCCGACAAGGAACGCCTCGGCCAGGAGTGAGCGGTATACTGCCCCCTTCGACTCGCCGACGGCAAGCCGCAGGCCGATTTCGCCGTAGCGCCGCAGGCTGCCCATCAGGCCGGCGTTCCAGAGCACGACCGCCATCGCGGTCACAAAGATGCCGAGGATGACCGCCGACGCCATGCCGATCAAGTCGAACATCGAACCGAGACCGCTGGCCGTGCGCATCGTCTCCATCTCCGGCGCGTACTCATTCTCGTCCGGATGGGCCGCGTTGAACCTCGTCGCAAGTCGCGTCGCCAGTTTGTCATCGTACTGCTCGCGGGGCAGGAACCCGAGTACCTGGTCGGCCGCATCGGGCATGTCGAGCGCCTGCTGGATGTCCTTGATGTCGCAGAGCATCGCGCCCCGGTCCATCACACTGACACCGAACCGCACCGTGCCGGACAGGACGAAGTTCCATGTCGCGATGCTGCCGTTCATCGTGGAGGAGACCAGGGTCAGCTTGTCGCCCGGGCCGATGCCGAGCCGGCGCGCGAAGTCGTCGGACAGGAGCAACTCGCCCGGCGCGGACGGCAGGCGGCCGGAGGCGAGCGACTTCTCGAGCCGGAGTATCTCGCGCTCCGGGCTCTCTTCGGACAGGTCTACGGCCAGGCCCGCAGCGGGCGACTGCACCCGCGTGTTGCCGTTCGAGTCCGGCACGTCAACGAGTCCGCCGAACCGCGTACGCGGGGTCCAGGTGACTTCGGGAAAGTCGCGCTTCAGTTCCGCGAGTATGCTGTCCACCCTGAGCAGAGCGAGTTCAGTGGTAGCGTCGGCCCCGGCTCTGGCACAGGCGCGGGTGGCCACACGCAGGTGCCCGCTGACAAAACTCGACATCACCCGGAACATCCCGTCCACCGCACCGCGCTGGTAGGCATCCAGCAGGACGACCAACGAGACGCCGATGGCAACGGTCAGGAGCGGAAACAGGCTGCGCGACCGGTCGCGCAAGAGGCCCTTGGCGAGGAACCAGAGCATCAGGCTCCCCGCCCGGCCAGCGCGTCGGTCGGTTTGAGCCTGGCGATTCTGCGCGTCGGGAGCCACGAGACGACCGTGGTCACAAGGAACACAAGCACGGTCGTGCCCAGTATCAGGCCGGCGGTGAATGTCGGGTAGAGCTTGTCGCCCGTCGCGTATCCCCACGTGTCGCCGCCCGGGATGGCGAAGCCGTTGCGCTGGAGGGAGTAGAACAGCGGCGCACCGTACGCCATTCCGAGTACTGCGGCAAGGATACTGTGGAGCGCGCCTTCGAGCGTGAACATCACGATGACCTGGACACGCGTCATCCCTAAGGCAATAAGCATCCCGATTTCGCGGCGGCGGCGGAACACTGAGAGCACCTGGGTGTCGAATATCGCGAGCATCGCCAGCAGGAAAAGGACGGTGAACATTATCACCTGGCCCACGGTCTTGGTCTTCACCATCTGGCGCAGGTCGGAAAGCAGGAAATCGGGTCCCTTGAAGTTCCACCCGGCGCGGGACATGACCGAATTGTCCGGCAATTCGGATCGTGTCCCAAGCCCCCGGGCAACGGTGACGATGGTCGCCTCTTTCGTCATCCCGGCCAGCTCCTGCAGACGGACAAGTGGCATCCAGACCTGACCTGCGTCCACGGTGCTGACGCTGGTCTGCATTACCCCGACGACACGGCCGTCGCGTGCGTCGAACGCTCCGTCGGCGTCGCGCCACTGCACGGTGACCTGGTCGCCGACCGCAAGCCCGGTCGAGGCTGCGGTGCGCTGGCCAATGAGCAATGGCAGGTCCTCGTCCGACTCGCCGAGCGCGGCGGTCGGCAGGGCCAGGACTTTCTGGCCCGGGTCGATGCCTTTGAGCAGGACCGGCTTCAGGCGGCCGAGCGGGTAGATACTGCCGGCGACGACCAGAATTGGCGCGGCTTTGCCCGCCCGGGCCAGCGACTCAAGCGCGGCGGGCAATGGCGCGTGTGCATCTTCAAGCGTCAGCGGGTCATATGGGTCGTAGTTCTTCTGCCAGTACTGGCCGCCGCCGAACTCGAAGGCGGTCGAAGCATCCTCGGCCTGCTTGTTCATCCCCTGCATCATGCCCTGGCCGAAGATGATGGCGACGAACGCGAACGACAGGGCGATGGCGTTCAGCCACGTGCGGATGCCCGCGCCACGCAGGTTGCGGATGGCGAGTTTGAGGACAATCATGGGTTGTTGGGGACACGATTCCGCATCGTGTCCCCGGTGGTGTCCGCGGCCACCCGGCCGTCGACCAGGGATATCTTGCGCCGCAGGTAGCCGATGACCTTCTCGTCGTGGGTGGAGAATATGAAAGTCGTGCCCAGGTCCCGGTTCAGGTCGACCATCGTCTTCAGTATCTTGTGCGAGTTCTCGGCGTCGAGGTTCGCGGTCGGCTCGTCCGCCAGCACGATGCCCGGCCGCTTCACCACCGCGCGGGCGATGGCGACGCGCTGGCTCTCGCCGCCGGAAAGCTGGGTCGGCCTCGACTTCGCCCGGTCGGCCAGGCCGACCCATTCGAGCGCGTCGGTCACCTTCTTCCGCCGCTCGGCCGCGGACATCCCGAGCAAGAGCAGCGGGAACTCGACGTTCTCATATGCGGTATAGACCGGCAGCAGGTTGAAGGTCTGGAAGATGAAGCCGATGTGTCGCGAGCGCAGGGCCGCGGCGCGAACCGGTGACAGCTTCTCGACCCGCTCGCCCAGTACCGTGGCGCTGCCCGAGGTCGGTGCATCAAGCGTGCCGATGATGTTCAAGAGCGTAGTCTTGCCCGAGCCGGACGGACCGACCAGTC
Source organism: uncultured bacterium (assembly GCA_964592755.1). Classification (GTDB taxonomy): domain Bacteria; phylum Hydrothermota; class Tepidihabitantia; order Tepidihabitantales; family Tepidihabitantaceae; genus CAZQFS01. Next base: position 24,665 of record CAZQFS010000028.1, read on the forward strand.
CGGCGATCTCGCCGCGCTGGAATTCGAGGCTGACCTCTTTCAGCGCCGAGAGCTCGGACCGGCCCACGTGGAACTTCCTGACCAACTTATCGGTGCTCACCACCACGCCGTCATTCATGTCCTACTCCTGTCCTCACTGGACTACTTGAACACTCTCCTAGTGATTGTACACCACCATTACCTGCACGCCCTTGCCCGCCGCGCCCGCGCCCGGTGCGCCGAACGATGCCGGCGTATCGGGGTTCCAGAACGCGGCGATGGAGAAGAGCCAGTTGTCCAGGGTCCGCTGCCAGCCGACGTAACTGTGGAGGTCCTTGTTGCTCCAGTCGAACATCACGATACCGCGGACGTTGTCGAGAATCCCCAGGGGGTAGCTGACCATCAGGGTAGACACTTGCGCATCGTCTGCATATCCGCGGCCGAAGGGTTCCCACGCCTTGCCGGCGAGCATGTGCTCGGTAATGAGCGAGAAGCCGTTGCCGACACCGAAGGTGTAGTCCAGACCCACCGTCGCCATCCGCTGCCAGTCGTCATTCTCCCACGACCGGCCGAAGCCGCGCCGCATCAGGGCCGCCTCGAACCAGCAGCCCACACCCACGTCCCACTTGCCATCGAGCCCGAGCCGGTCGTCGTCGAGTTGACTGGTGATACCGGGCGTCTCCTGCACGGCCCGGCGGTGATGCAGGGTCGCCGCGAGTTCGCCATGCAGCACGGGCAGTTGGACCCGGCCGCCGAACTCGGGTTTCCAGCGCTCCGAGCCGATGTACTCCCAGCCCTTGGGCTCGGAGTTGCCGATGAGTCCCCATGCCCACAGGTTGGCGTTGTTCTGGAAATAGTAGCGGCCGAGCAGGCCGTACACGCCGTCGGTCAAACCAAGCTGGTCGCGCGGGTCGATGCGGTCGAACCACTGCAATGGCCGCAGCAGCGTGGCCGAGCCGAAGTTGACTTTCTGCAGCCCGGCCCGCGCCTCAAACCGGTCGGTCGACAACCGCGCCCACAGCCGGTAGAGCTGCAGTCTGGCATCGGTGTCGACGCTCTCACGAGATTGCCCCTCGGCTGCGACAAACGCGTTCATCGTGGCCTCGGCATCGAACCGCTGCCACTCAACCTCAAGCGTGGGAATGCAGCGCAACCCGGCCCTGCCCGAAAACGCGCTGTCGTATCGCCCGCTGAGCCAGCCCGAGCCCTGGCCCGAGAAATGGACGCCCAGCGCGAAGGTAGCGGTCGGCACCAGCAATGTGGCGGAGCACCTCAGCCGCACAACAGACGCTACCCGACCAGACGCACTGTGTCAAGCATCGTGGCCCTTTTCAACTCGGACGTTGGCCATCACCAGGACCGGGCGGACCGCCCGCCTTCGGCTCGTGCCCTGCTGCGGTTCCTTGTTCCATTGTCCGGTTCAGGAGACGACGCGCTGTATGGGGCCAAGAGATCGTTACCACCCTCCTCGACGGCAACGTCGGCACTGA
>CAZQFS010000029.1:0-25877 GCA_964592755.1 uncultured bacterium
ATCCGAGCAGAGGGTCAGAAGCCCGAAGTGCACCCATTCCTTCGTGCTTTTCGTGGCTCAATGTCGGATTCCGGGGTGCTAGCGGACGATGTAGGCCCAGTCAATGTACTCCAGGCTCTCGGCCGCGGCGTCGGCGATGGCGAGTTTCTCGTGCTTGAGCAGGTCATCGGAGACGCGGTTCTCGAAGTTCGCCGGGTCCCGAATCGGAGCATTGGGGAACACGTCCCTGAGGTAGTTCAACACGACTTCGAGGTTCTTGGCCGGCTGGTGATGCGCCTGGTGGCGCAGGGCGTCGATTACCGTCAGTTCGAGACAGAACGAAGGGAACCGCAGACCTCGCATGTCGCGCCAGACCTTGAGCAGCCTGATTTCCTCGATGACGTCCGACTCCTTCACAACCTTGAGGTGGAGGTCGAAGTTGGTGCGGGTGACGTGCTGGCGCTCGGTCTCGAAGATCCGGTGGTCGTTGGAAGCGCCCCACTCCTGTTTCGCCGGCACCAGGTCAGTGGTGACGCCATGGTACTGCAGACCAATCGACACCGAACGACGACGGGGGTTGAGGTTCCGCGCCTTGAGAAAAGCGAAGAAACGCTCGTAGAGCCGGTCGATGTCGAGCGGGGTGCGGGGGCCGAGCGCGACCAGCAGGTCAACGTCGGTCGAGCCTTTGATGCGCGTGCCTTTGGCATACGAACCGCAGAATTGCATCCCGACCAGATACCGGCCGGCCCACTCGGAGACCGGCTTCTTGAGCTCGACCGCAACGCGCTCGGCCGGCGACCCCGGCCCGGCAGGCAGCTCGTACTTGGCGAGGACGCTCCGGACATAGGCATCGGGCAACATTAGACCTCCTTTCGCTGCCGGACTGACACCGGACTCCGGCGGAGCCAGCCGGTTGCGGGTCACGCCCCCGGCAGTTCGGGCAGAGAAGCCCGGGCAGCAGGGCATCAGGCAGCACCCTGCCATGCCTGCGTGCAGACGTATGACAGGACACGTTCGACCGACTTCTCCCTTCCGGGCACGGCTGACCGGGTTGTTCCGGCAGTCTGGGGATAGACTAGCCGGGCCGGACAGGCTGTCAACTGCGGAAAGAAAAAGTCGAGAGGCCGAAGCTGTGGCCGTCCGCTCGACTAGATGATGTGAATCTCGATCTTGGAGTGTTTGGGCTGAAGTCCGGGGATGAAGCGCGGGGCGACTTTCAGCGCCTCGGACGGCAGAACGATGCGGCGTGCCAGTTCGGTCTTGATCACTCGACAACGCTCGGCCGAGAGCCTCTCCTGCTCGGAATAGACGTAGACCACGACCTCTTTCTTGAATCTCTCCTTGACCACGTTGGCCGCTTCGTCGAGACGCGGGCCGGCCGGCTCGAGCAATTGCGCCCCATCGGCGGCGAAAATCTGGTCTGCGGCCATCGCCACGACCCACTCGTCTTTCTGCTGATAGACGATGGCGCTGATGCGCTGCGGCTGGCCGGGAATCCTGGTCTGGTTGCCCTGAGCGTCGTAGGCGTTGAAGGTGAAGCTGTAGATTTCGCCGGTGGCGATCGCCTCGCCGTTGTCGCCCCTGCCGTCCCAGGTTATCACCGCGGGCGGCTGGCCCTTCTGTCTTACCCGGCGCACGGTCTCGCCCAGCGAGTTGGCGACCACCAGTTCCCAGGTCGCGACGCGCGACTCGAACGAAGGCAGAAACACCATGATGTCGCCGTAGATGAAATTGCGCTCGACCGGCACGCGCAGATACGAGGAGTGAATGAAATGGTGCGGGACGGTCATCGAATCAATCGAGTGGTAGAGCCCTTCGTCGAGCACGTACGACTCGGGGGCAAGGATGGCGTTAACCGGGGCAAAAGGGTCAATCTGTGGCGGGAACCAGACCTTGGCATCGGAGACCTTGACGTCGGCCTCGCCGGTGATGACTTCTTCGCCGAGGGTATGGGCGTCAGCCGGCTTCGGGGGCTGGGCTGTCTGCCCCGAGTCAGGCTGGGCCGCGAGCAGCGATACGACGAACAGCAGAGCAATGATGCGCATATTATGACAGGGCGAACTTGAAGGTGACAACTCCCCACTGGTCCTCGGCCTTGACGCCAGAACCCAGCGGCGCGAACTCCCAGCCGCGCAGGGCGTCAACCACGACCTGGTCCAGGTCCGGATAGCCCGAGCTGGTCTCTACCGTCGGCACGCCCTTGACCTGACCATTGGGCAGGACCCAGATGCGGACGACGACTGTGCCGGAGATGCGACGGTCCAGTGCCCACCGCGGGTACTTGGGCACGACCTTGCGGCTTATCTGCCGCTGAGAAATGGGGCCGGCAATCATGAACTGGCTCCCCTGGGCGACCGGCGCCTCGACCTTGGGCATGTCCTGAGTGGGCATCTGCGGCAGCGCGCGGGCGGCCGGCTTCTCCAGAGCCCGGTGTTCAATCGACAACTGGGCCTGAGGCTGAGCCACGCCGGGATAGCCGCGCAGGCCGGGAATGCCCTGGCCCTGACCTCGATTGCCAAGCCCGCGGGCCAGCTCCACCTTGGGCTGAGCCAGAATCTCCTCGGTGGTCTTGCCCGAACTCGAACCGCCCAGCCGGATGACGTCCATGCCTCCCTCGCCTCGGTCAAGCTCGTACCGGTCCAGGTCAATCGACGCCTGGGACTGGTCGCGCTCAAGCGTTGCCGACATGTCAATTGCCGGCACTTCCTCCGCCGCAACGCCCGACGCATAGGTCGGGACCGACGTCTCCGGCAGGTCCGAGCTCCCGCCGGCGGTGAAGGCGGCCTTGGGCAGCAGTTGCGCTACCTCAGGACGATAGGTCACGTCCATGAACGTCACCTGTTTCAGGTCCTCGGTCGCGGACCGGGCACGGGGTGCGGCCCGGGAGAACAGAAGGAGCAGCAGCGCATGGAGCACGACCGACAAGACAACCGAGATATCAATCCCGCGCAGGCCTTTTTCCTCAAACATTCTAGCCTTCCTTGAATCGCTTGGTCGCGCAGGCGATTCGCAGTGCCCCGGCCGCCTTGGCCGTCGAAAGGATGTCGAGCACGCCCGAGTGAAGGCAGGCCGTATCGGCCCGCACGACCACCAGCAGATACGGGTCCGACACCAGCTCGCGCTCGAGCACTCCGCCCAACTCGTCGAGGTCACTGACCGGCTGGTCGTTCACCAGCAGCCGCCCGTCCGGGGTGAACGTAATGTTGATGTCGTTCTCCACCTTGCGTTCTGACGTATGGGTCTGCGGCAGATTCACCGGCGTGCTGTTCTGCGAGACGACCAGAGGCGAGATGACCATCATTATGAGCACGAGGATGAGACCGACCGCGGCCATCGGCAGGATATCAATGTTGGCTGCGTTCTTCACTTGACCCTCCGTCTACGCAGCAGGGCAAGGTCTGCCGCCCCGGACTGCTTGGCGATGTCCAGCACCCTCATCACGCGCTCATAGCGGACCGAATCGTCGGTAGCGACGACCACCCGTCGCTCGACGCTGCGGTCGAGCAGCTTGGGCAGCAGGTCGGCCAGGTTCTCGTACGAGACAGGCGCTTCGTTCAGCAGGACCTGACCGCTGTTCGTGATGAAGACGTTGGCCTTGATGTCCGAGCCGGGCTCGCTTTTCCCGACCCGGGCTGCACCCGGAGCCGATACGAAGATGCCGGTCTCGAAGAACAGCGGCATGGCAACCATGAAACCGATGACAAGCGATAGGGCGATGTCCACCAGCGACGTCAGAATCAGCTCACTCTTTCGGTGCTCGACCGGACGACGGCGCATCAGAACTTCCAGCCCGAGTCCTCAGCCGCCGACGGGTGAGCCGGCCGGAGTGCAACCGCAGGTTGTTCGCGCGTCGGCTCGCACGCACCTTTCTCTTTCATCCGGTTGAGCATTACGACCAGCCGGTCACAGGTGCTCTCCAGGCTGATGGTCAGGTCGGCCGACTTCTTCGAGAAGTAGTTGTAGAAGAACAGCGTCGGGATGCCAATGAAGAGACCGAACGCGGTCGTAATCAGCGCCTCGGCGATACCGCCCGAGACAACCGCGGGGCCGCCGGAGCCGGTGACCGCGATGTTGTGGAACGCGGTAATGAGACCGGTGACCGTACCCAGCAGCCCGAGCAGGGTGGCAACGTTGGCGAGCGTGCCCATGCCGCCGAGCAGCCTTTCGAAGCGGATTCGCTCCTCGAGAATGAGGCTGTAAAGCAGGTCGGACAGCTCGGTGCTGCCCAGCGAGATGTTCTCCAGTGCGACCGTGAACATCCTGCCCAGCGGGTTCTTCTGTCCCCGGCTCCAGTTCAGGGCTTCGGCGCTGCCGGTGCTCGTCAGCATCCGCCGGAGCTCGGCAAGGCCCCGGGCCGTATTGAAACGATTGCGGAAGAAATAGAGCAGCCGCTCAATAATCAACGCCAGGGCGGCAATTGACGATAGCAGCAACAGAATCATGACGAGGCTGCCTTTGAAAAGGTCCAAGATGCTGCGGCCGAGTATCATTTCTGTTGTTCTCCTTCGGTTGGCACGCTTTCTCCGGAAACGGCGGAACCGGTCGCCTCCGGCCCGGCTCCCTCGCCCGCGCCCAGTCGCTTGCGCGACACCTCAACGTTCTTGCGGGCGCTCTCGGCAAACTCGGAATCAGGAAAAGAATCGCTTACGGTCTGGAACCATTTGAGGCTCTGCTGGTAGGAGCCGGCGTTGAAGTAGGCGGTCGCCAGGTTGAACGTCGCTCCGGCCTGCTGCTCGTGCGTCGGGAAGTAGGCAAGGAACCGCTCGTAGGCAGAAGCGGCCTCAGGCCACATCTTGAGCTGGGCGTATGCCTCTGCAGTCAGCAGTTGCGCGTCGCCCGCCACCGGCGAGCCCGGGAAACTGACGACCGCTTTCTGCAGCTCCGTGATAGCCTGCTCGTAATCCCCGGCATCATACAACTTCTTGCCCCGTTCATACTGCCCCTCTGCCGCCATCTCCGACTGGGGGAACCGCCTGAGGAAGTCGTCCATCACGGTGGAGTCCTCCTGGCCCGCAAAGTAGTAGCTCGTCTCCAGACTCTTGCGTACGCTCGGCACCTGCGGGTCCGACGGGTACAGGTCGATGAACTTCTGGTACTCCCGGACCGCGTCGAGGAACTGCTTGCGGTTGTAGTAGCATTGGGCGATGAGCGCCTGTGATGGCGGCCCGAAGTCCGAGAACGGGTAACGCTCGATGACGAACGTGAACGTGGCAATCGCCTTGTCGTAGTCCAGCGCTTTGAAATAGGTGTCGCCGCTGCGAAACGCAGCCTCTGCCGCCTTGCTGTTGTTGCTCGGGAACTTGTTAATCAGGGCGGTCCAGGCATCCACGGCCTGACCGTAGTACTTCATCTGATAGTAGCAGTAGCCGGCATAGAAGTACCCCGGAATGGCGGCGAAGTCCCGGTCGGGAAACGTGTTGGTCAGCGCCTCGAAGACGTCAAGCGCTTTCAGGTACTCCTTCTGATTGAACAAGGCGTACCCGTAACCAAGATAGGCACTGATGGTAAACAGCGTGTCGGACGTCCGCGCGGCGAGCAGACCCTTGAAACCGCTCACCGCCTCGTTCAGCCGGCCGGTGTGATACAGGCAGAAGCTGCGACCCAGCCGGGCATAGGGGGCGATGTCGGAACTGGCAAACTGGGCATAGGCCTGCTGGTAGTAGGCGTCCGCGTCACTGTACTTCTTCTCATAGTACAGACCTTCGGCAAGGAAGTAGAGTGTCTTGGCGCGCCAGTGGCTCGTGTCCTGCGGGAAGTCGGCAACGTATTTCGCGCCCAGCGCCACGCACTTGTCATACTGGCCCGAGCTGGCAAGCGCCAGGAGCAACATGGCGCTGGCCGGCTCGCGCAGCGCGGTCGTCGCGTAGTCGACAAGCACCGTCTCGAACTGCCGCGCCGACTTCTCGTACTCGCCGACCTGATACGAGATGACGCCGGAAAGGTAGTTGCCCACCCCGGCCAGGTCGCCGGACTTGAACATCGCCGCCAACTGACTCGTCGCGAGCAGAGTCTGGACCGTGTCCGCGGTGGCGAGCATCGCCTGGGACAACTGCAGGTTCGCGAAACTCGATACCTTGGTCTTCGGGTAGTTTGCCCGGACCCGCTGGAACCGCTCCACCGCGGTCTGTGCCTTGCCCAGCGCCAGGTCTGCATAGCCCACCCAGTAGTTCGCATGCGCCGCAAGCAGGTTGTTCGAATGGCGGGTAAGGGGCATGAAGCGGTCAACCGCGGCCGCGTATTGCTTCTGCGCGAGCAAGGCGCAACCCAGGAAGTAACCGGCGAAGTCGGCCAGGTTGGAGTAAGGGAAGTTGTCCACGAAGTACTGGAACTTCGCCCGGGCGCCGTCATAGTCCCGGTTGACAAAGAGGGCCTGACCGGCGGCGAAATGGGCCATCGTCGCCAGCGGTGTGTTCGGCACCTCGGCGGTCACTTCCTTGAACTTGATGAGCGCAGGCAGGGGCTTGCCGGTCAGGGCAAGCGACTTCGCCAGATAAAACTTGGCCTCCGGCATCTCCAAGCCGGTGAGCTTGACCACCGCCTGGTCATGCCGCTTCTGGAAGTAATACAGGACGCCGAGCGCGAAGCCGGTTCGCTCGTCACGGTCATACCCCTGCTCCTTGGCGAGCTTCTCCAGCATCTCCTGAGCCTCGCGGTAGTTGCCCATCATGATTGCCGACACCGCCGCGCCGTACATCGCCTCCGGCTTGATGTAGGAATACTGGGGCCGCTGCAGCAGTTGGTTGAACAACTCATAAGAACGGCTGTACTGGCCCAGGTTGAAATGGGCCTCGGCCAGACAGTAGGCGAGCTCGTTACCGAACTCGCTTCCGCCGAAATCACGGCTCAGCGCGCCGAGCAGCCTTGTCGCCTGTTCGTAGTCGTGGGCGCTGACCGCGGCCTGAGCCTTGTTGTATCGCTCCACCAGACTTCGGGTCTGCTCCGGCGACAGGACCCCGGTAAGTATAAGCAGCAACGCCGACAAAGCCGCCACGTCAGTCCTGGCCGGGTCGGATTTCTATCTTCCCCTGAGGGCCGCGGGTCCGCACCTGCGTGAGCGTACCCGAGTACTCAAGCGACGTGTTCCGCTTGTCCACGACGATAATCTCATACGAGTAGCGGCCGTCGGAAACCAGCCGGCCTGCGTCATCCAGGCCGTCCCACGTCATGCGCAGCGGCGGCTGCTCCCATCCGCTGTAGGACCGCACCACCTCGCCGAACGAGTTCTTGACGAGGACCTGCCAGCGCTTGACCGGCGCGCGGGTCATCAGCCGGACATCCATCCAGAGCACATTCTGCTTGTCCTCCGGCGTGGGGCTGAACACGGCCGGCTGCGCGTCAATCCAGACGCGGAAGCCGGAGAATGTCATCATGAAACCCACCTTGTGAGTCGGCGACAGACGATAGTTCGACCGGTGATGCAGCAGAAACGCATAGTCCACGCCCATGCCCATCTTCCCCCACGACCTGTGCACGCCCAGACCGACGCTCACCTCATTCATGTCAATCCCGACCCGTGGGATTAGAACCCCGGGCACCAGGTCTATCTCAACCCCACCATGAGGCTCCAACTGCGGCGTGAACTTCCTGGTCGGCCATCCAGCCGAGTCGCTGTCGAACACCACCGGTGTCGCGACGTCGGCCGCAATAGTCGCCCGGCCGTCGAGCAGCCGCACCGCCCCGCCCAGACGCACCATGCGCGGGTACACATCAGGCACGCGGGCCAGCACCACCGAAGGCTGCAGCACGTTCTGCACGGCAAGCCCGAAAGACAACGGCCCGGGCGCGCGCAGCAACATGCCCAGGTCCGCGCCCACGCCCACCCCCGAGTACTGGGCCAGATTCTTCGTCACCATCTTCAGATTCGCCCCCACACCAAACACGCTCCACGGACTGAAGGCATAAGACACGGCAAAGGCGTTCTCGGCAAACGCATAATCCTCCTGCAGGTCATTCCGGTACGTCCGTGCGTCGATACCTTCAGCTCCGAAGTTCACCAGCGTCACGCTGAAAGTCCCCAACTCCCTCGTGGGCAGGGCATACCCCACGTACTCCATCCGTGCCCCGTAAAGCTGCGAATGCGCAAGTATCACCTCCTGCGCGTTGAGCTGGAACAGCCCGCCGGGATTGAAGTACCCGGCCTGGGCATCATCAGCCACCGCGCAAAAAGCCTTCCCCATCCCGAGACTACGCGGCGACAGCCCGTAGTTCAGAAACGCGCCGGCCAACCCGCCCTCGCCCGAGGCGAGCGAGCAGACGGCCAGCGCGATGAACGCGGCCCGAGTTACCATACGACTCCAATCCGGTAGTGGCTCTTGAACGTCGTACCGGTGAAGACGTCGCCCACGACCTCGAGCACATAGATACCGCTCGCCACTCGATGGCCGCGCTGGTTCCTGCCGTCCCAGTAGATGCGGCGATTCAGGCCGGCCCGCGCCCCGTCCTCACCGCGGCGGAACTTGCGCGACCAGACCGTATTGCCAAACGGGTCGTAGATGTTCAGAGTGATGTCACTGGAACTCTGCAGATAGTACGAAATCTCGGTGCTCTGGTGGTCCAAGCCGAACGGATTCGGGAATGAGATTACCCGTCCGTTCATCACCGCGCTGTCGGTGATGTCCACGTAGATGCCAATGGTGGCCGACGCACTGCCGGACGTAATCCGGACGCTGTCCTGCTCGGCCATCTGCGCCCGGGTGGCCAGAAACCTGGCAGTGGCCGTGCCCAGGGTGTCAGTAAGAATGCTGGGGTCGAGGATGTCGCCGTTCCCGAGGAAGACGCTGGTCCGCACCAGCGCAGCGACAATCGGCTGGTCGTTCGCATCCCGCACGACCACTCTGACCGGTATCGTCTCGCCCGCCCGGACCGTCTCAGGCGCAAATACCTCAAGCCCCTGGCCCAGCGCGCGGATGTCCAGCCTGGTTCGGTACGACTGGTCTCCGCTCTGCTGGTTTGCGACCCAGATGTCCTGGTTGGGGCCGGGTGTGTTGAACTGCACCATGAACGAGGCCGGGGCGCGGAGTTCGCCTGTCCCGGGCGTGAACTCAAACGCGAAGTCCGAGCGCAGAAAGACCGTGTCGCCCGGCCCGGTGATTACGTTCCAGCACTCATCGGTCGGGTAGACCCAGACCGGGAACGGAGTGCGGAGAAACTGGACCTCCGGGCTACCGCTCTTGCCCGGCGTCTGCCAGGTTCTTGAGGCCGTGTCGCCCGGCAGCACGGTCTCCCCCGGCACGACAAGGAGCATTTCGGCGAACGAGCCTGGCACCACGCTGAATGCAGTCGAGGAATCAGGCTCGACCGAGGAGCCGGCCGCAGGTCGGGCGAACAGCCGGTGACGACCAGCGGCCCTGACCCTTCCTAGAAAAGACGCGGTACCGTTGGACAGCTTGCCGCCCAGCGGCAAAACCGCGAACCGGTCGGTTGCGCCGAGGTAGACGCTGTCCTCGCGCATCGTAATCAGGTTGTACCACTCATCAGTCAGATGCACCGAGAACGTGAACGTGTCGCCCGCAATCTGACTCTCGGGCCGACCGCTGCGGCCGCCGGGGACGCCACGGGCAAGCTGCTCGCCGGGCAGGATGGTGACGAGTCGGCTCGGAACTCCGGGGAACACGTCAAAGGAGTTGCTTGAGCCTTGGGCCGAGTCGGCAATGCAGCGGAGCTGCATGTTCCCGGCCAGGGACACAGCGACCCGGCGTTGGAGTACGCCGGCGTAGAAGGAGACCGAGCCCGGCATCACAAACGGACCCAGCGACGTCGTGAGAAGCGCCGAGCCGGAATACGCGAAGTTTGCGTTGTACTGGTCTTTCGCGAAGATGGTTATCTCGAACGAGTCGCCTGCATATTGCGGACTCGCAATCGGCGCGAATTCGAACGACGTGAGCCGGCTTGAGTCAGCCCAGACAGGCTCAGAACCCGAGGCAGGTCCGGTTGAACCTGCCTGCAGGAGCAGGAGAAGACCCAGGGCAGCCGTGTTCAAGGCGAAGTTACGTTCCTTAACATTCTAGGAGAGAGTCTGAGCCAAGTCAAGCCGAGCATAAGCCCGGGAGGCAACGAGACTTGGCCAACCGCAGGCGTCCTGACCGACCAGGCGCACATCGAACCCACGCCAGTAACCTGCACAGCCCTCGTATCTGTGCACTGACCATGCCAGCCCTGCAGCGTGCCGACAAGTCCCGTGTTCACAAGTTGTTACACCATCGCGTCACGATACGTGACGGTGCGTCGCCGCCGACCGAGGGCTCCCCTGAAGGCGCAGGTGCAGGCATCTCAACTACTTGACCAGTGCGACATGAGGGACCGGGTCGAGAACCGTGGCGCAAGGACGAACTGGCCTCGCTGCTGTCCGGTGCTATAATTGCCGACCATGCAGGTGACTCATTTCCGAAAAATACGCCCCGAGACGCTGAGGAGCAACGTATTCCGTTTGATCGGCGAAGACTGGATGCTGGTGACAGCCGGTATCAGCTCGCGGTGGAACACTATGACCGCAAGCTGGGGCGGGCTGGGGGTCTTGTGGAACCGTCCGGTCGCGTTTGTCTTTGTTCGACCAACGCGGCACACCTTCGGTTTCATGGAGCGGTCAGCCCGATTCACGCTCTCGTTCTTTCCGATGGAACGGTTCCGCCAGACGCTGATGCTGTGCGGTACAAAGTCGGGTCGTGACTGCGATAAGGCAGGAGAGACCGGGCTTGAGCCATTCGCGCCTTCCCCGGGTACGGTGAGCTTCAAGCGGGCGCGGCTGGTCCTCGTCTGCCGCAAGCTGTACACGACCGACCTCGACCCAAGGAGATTCCTCGACAAGGCCATCGGGCGACTCTACCCGAAACAAGACTACCACCGGCTCTACGTCGGCGAGGTCAGCCGGTGCCTGTTGAACGCCAAGCAAAAGGCTTGACTTATCGCCAAAGGCCTCTATCTTTGGGCGTGGAACGCAAGCATATACTAGTGGTCGACGACGACCTGTCCACATTGGTCTATCTGCAGAAACTCCTGGTCAACGCCCATTACCGGGTTACCGCGGTCGAGAACAGCAGCAAGGCACTGAAGACAGTGCGTGAGGACCCGCCCGACCTGGTCCTGCTGGACCTGATTATGCCAGGTATGGACGGTTACGCGCTTTGCACGATGCTCAAGCGAACCGAGCGGTTCAAGGCGCCGGTCCTCGTGCTCTCGGGACGCGCGACTGAGAAGGACGTGCAGGCCGCAACCGATGCCGGTGCTGCCGCCTTCCTGCACAAGCCGGTGAAGTCGGAAGAACTGCTGGCCAAAATCGGCGAGCTGCTCGGCTAGGCCGCTCGCGGTGCTGTTGCGCTGAGGATTAGTCAACCGTGGCCCAGTCAGAAGTTCCGATTCTCACCGGCCTGAGAGAAGCAATCATGACCGAACAGGCCGGAACGGAGTTCTATCTGGTCGCCTCCCGGAACACGAAAGACGCCCGGGGCCGGGAGGTCTTCGAACAACTGGCGCGCGAAGAAGCCGAGCATCAACACTGGCTGAAACGGCAGTACCAGCATCTCCTCGAGAACCGGCCCTTTGAGTCGTTCCGCGCCTCGCGCCATGCCGACCTGTCCGGCTCCAGTCCCATCTTCTCCGAAGCACTCGTCTCCCGCATCGGTGAAGCACACTGGGAAATGACCGCTCTGTCGGTCGGTCTGACCCTGGAGCACGCGACCATTGTCCGCTACCGCGCTCTGGCCGGGCTGGCCGGGCATCCTGACGCTCGCCGCTTCTTCGAGGAACTGGCAGCCTGGGAAGAGACCCACGCCGAGGCACTGAAGCGGCAGCACGACCTGCTGGTCCAGTCCTACTGGCAGCAAGCGCGCTTCGCGCCGTTCTGACGGTGGGCGGCTAGCGGCCGTCTTTGGTGTGCGGCCGGCGACCCGACGGCGGCCTGCCCGAGGGTTCCTTGCCCGCCGGCTTTGCCTCCCGCTTGGACTCGGTCCGCGATTTCGTCTTGGTGCGTGGAGCGCTGCCGAACTCGGATATCAAGCGGCGCAGCCGGGCCTTGGCTTCATCGATTTCTGCTCTCGTCTTCTTCCGCTCGGACTCCCTGACCGTCGCTCCGAGGGAACTGACAAGCTGCCGCAGGCGGATAATCTCCGATTGAACCATGCCCGCCTGACTGACCTGCTCCGGCGTCGGTCTGCCCTTGGTCATGTCGGCATAGGTGCTGTTGAATCGTTGCTCCTCGCGGCTTATTTCCGCGTAAAGGTCGCTCACCTCTTTGCCGATTCCGGCTGCCGAGGCAATCGAGTCCTGCAGCGCCCGGTTGGCCTGTCGCACCGAGTCCTGAATGCGCAGCAGCTCTTGCTTCTTCACCTCAGCCGCGCGGTTGCGGGCCGCGCGCGACTGAACCACAACAAGACTCACGAGCGCCGTCAGGATGACCGCGGCGGACACGATTATCAGCAGTGCGTTGGCCGGAGCCACGGTCCTTCGTGCGCGGACCCTGACCGCCTGGCCGCAGGCAAAGCAGGTCTTCTGTCCTGATTCCACCGGTTCACCGCAATGCGGACATCTTCGCATATCTCCCTCGGGTTAGGTTAGCGGGCTGAGGTTGACTTCGAACGTTGCCACGGGCTGGCCCAGGCCGAAGGCCTCGAGCACGGCCGGGTGTATCTCACCAACGATGCCCCAATTCACGACACTCTGGTCGCAGACCAGTTGCGCTGCGGCCACCCGGCCGGGAATGAACGCGCTGTGCTCGGTCGAAACGAACACAACCTTGCCGCCGAGTTCCCGGGCAAGCGCCTCACACCACGCCCGCGCGTCGGCAAACCCTGCCTTTGGCCCGGCCGTCGAAGCGGCCAGACGACGCTCGGTGCGCACGCCGGTCTCGGTCTTGTCGTCCAGGGCGAAGCAATCGCCGACCTCGAAGATGTGCTGGGGCATCTCCCGGGTCGTATTTGCCCGAAAAGTACTCAGGAGGCCCGTGATGAGCTGTTCCCGCATCATCGTCTGCTCGACGCTTATCGGGTTCTCAAGCCGTACATGCCGTGGCACATCCCTGTCTTCGACACCGAGTAGCTGGTAGTGCTCCCGCTCGCAGGTCAGGGCCGGGGTCATGATTTCGAGGAATCCGAAACCGGTCATCACACGCCGCGCGGTCGTCGAGAGCTCCTCTATCGGCTGGTGGCTGCCCACGGTCATGCTCGGCACGAGCCGGGGCGCGATGTTGTGATAGCCGTAACCGATGGCCACGTCCTCAAACAGGTCGCACTCGTGCATGATGTCGGCCCGGTACGCGGGAATCCGCACGCTGAGCCTGCCGTCCTTCATCTCCGCGCCGTATCGCATCCGCGCAAGCACCGCCGTCATGTCCGGCACCGGCGCGCCGATGAGTGTCTCAGCCGCCCTCGGGTCAATGCTCCTTACCTGCGGCTTCAGGTCGGGCGTGACCTCCTTTGTCCCGTCCGGGTACGCGACCTGCACGGTCTCCACCTTGGCGCCGAGGTCGGCCAGCCCGCAGGCGATGACCGCTAGGGTCTTCTCAATCGCGTTCTTGTCCGGCCCGGTCACGTCGATGAACAGGTTTCGCGTCTTCGAAGTCACCCGCGTATCTTCGCTGTTGATGATGGGCGGCATCGAAAGCACCCTGCCGCGTGAGTCGCTGAGCAGCGGGTACCGCTCGAACGGAGCCAGCAGGTGTCTGTACCCGACTCCCTTCGGGTGCCGGTCGAGAATCTCCTCGGGCGTCGCCGCCCTCATGCCGTCGGGCATACCGAACAAGGGCACGAACTTCACGCCGTCGGGTGCAACCGCCGAGTACTCAAAGTCCGGCTCCACGGTGTCAAGGTCATAGACGCCGATGGACGCGCGACGCCGGTTCCGGCCCAGCGCCCAGTGCAGGTTCTCCTGCATCTTCATCACCGTCTTGACCGTCTCGTCATCCATCACCAGCCCCCGCACCACGCCGGCGACGATGTGCGGTCGAATACTCTCAAGGCCCGGCTGCACCGTGACCTTGAACCGGGAAGGCTCCAGCCGATACACCGGCAGGCCGGTCTCAATGCCGAGGTAGCCACGCAGGGCCCGCGCCAGACCTGCGGCGTCGAACATGTCGGGCCGCACCGGCAGCAGGCTTATCCTGATAACCTCGGACGTACCGGCCTGGACCACCGCCCTGCTGCCGCACCATTCGCACGCGCCGTTGAAGCTTTCCTGTTCGAGCACCTCGGTTGCCTGGCCGCACTGCTCGCAGCGGTAGGCGGTGATGCTGGCCAGGCCTTCGACGTTGTTGCCCAGTTGCTCCAGGGCCGCGACCAGCTCGTCCCGGCCCAGGCTCCTGCCGATGAGCCGCTTCAGCGTCGCGGTGGGGATGCTAACTACCGGCACGCTGCTCCCGCACTTCTGACCTCTGACTTCGCATCATCCGCTCAACCTCGCCTGCCGCAGCCAGTCGATGTCCGAGAGATACAGCTTGCGGATATCGTCCAGCCCGTAGCGCAGCATGGCAATCCGTTCGACACCGCCGCCCCACGCCAGCACCGGGACCTCGCAGCCGAGCGGCCGCGTCACCTCGGGCCGGAACACGCCCGAGCCACACATCTCAATCCAGCCGAGCCTGCCCATCTTCGCGAACACCTCGGCGCTCGGCTCGGTGTAGGGGAAGAACGACGGTCGGAACCGCACTTCCTCCGCGCCCATCTTCTTGTAGAACGCCTCGAGCGTGCCGAACAGCGTCGCGAGCGTCGCCTGCTCGTCAATGATGATGCCGTCAATCTGCATGAACTCGGCCAGGTGGGTCTGGTCGGTCGCCTCACGGCGGAATGTCTTGCCGATGCAGAACACCTTGCGCGGCGGATTCGGGTTCGCGGCCAGGGCGCGGATGGACGCCGCCGTAGTATGCGTGCGCAGCACCAGGCGCCGGGCCTTCTCCGGGTCCCATGAGTACCGCCAGCCGGTCGAGCCGGTGTCGCCGCCGTTCTCGTGGGTCTGTCTGACCCGCTCGACCAGGTCCGGCGTGAGGCGTAGTGCGTCCGGCGTCCGGCATCCCTCCCCGGGCAGCCGCCCTTGCTTCGGCTCGGCCACATAGAATGTGTCCTGCATCTCGCGCGCCGGGTGGTCCTGGGGCTGGAACAAGGCGTCGAACACCCAGAAAGCGGTGTCAACCGTCGGCGATGCCACCTCTTCAAAGCCCATCTCAAGAAACGCCCGGCGTATCTCCTGCACTACTCTTCCGAGCGGGTGTTCCTTGCCCGGGTAGCAAGGCGCGGTCGCCAGGTTCGGGTCGTACTTCTTGAAGATGACCTCGCGCCACTTTCCCGAGACCAGCAGTTCGGGCGTGAGCTGAGTGACTTCGACCGCGGGCTCGATACCGGCGTGCTTCAGCCGCACGCCTTCATCGGTCAGGGACAGACGGCGGCTCACGCGCTTCCTGCGCTTCAACAGCTCATTCCTGCCCTTGAGCAGTTCCAGCGCGGCCTTCACGTCAAGCCCTGCCGCCGCGAGTTCGCTCTCCGTGGCCGAATCCATGCTTGCCAGCCGCTCTACGAACACCTCGTCCGGGCCCTTTGTCGCGAGCGCGGCCTGCCCTTTGTCGCTCAGCGCAAGCACGCCGGCGTCGCGCGAGCACCAGCCCTTCTTTGTGAGCCACTTCACCTCGGCGCGGGTATCTTCCTTGCCCAGCAGCCTGGGCAGCTCGGTGAAGCCGACCACACCGCCGGCCGCCTTGAGCGCGGCCAGCGCCTTGCGCTCCGGGAAGCCTGCCGCCGCAGCACGACCGTCGTCGGTCAGGCTGAACTCCTCCTGGGCAGATTCAGCGATGGTGACCAGGCCGCGCTGCTGGAGCAGGGTTGCGCCGGCCATCACCTGCGACTGGTCCTTGCCGGTCTGCGTCACGATGTCCGCGACCGCTGCATCCCTGCCCGGCTCAAGCGCGGCAAGGATGGAATACTCCAACTCAGGAAGTCGGGTCATCTGCTGGTCTTCTGCTCCACAATATGCCCGAATCAGAGGCGAAGTCAAGTAAGCGTCAGGTCCCCAATCCCGAAGTTGACTGCCACGAAGGCCACGACATCCGAGCAGAGGGCCGGGAGTCCGAAGTTCACCCATTCCTTCGTGCTTTTCGTGGCTCAGAGTCGGATTCCGGTCAGGCAGAACTTGAAGCCGGGCGTGACCGGTCTACACTTGAGAGCCAGTGAAGGCCATGATACTCGAACACCTCGGCACGATTGCCGAGAACGATGCTCCACTCAGGCTCGTGGACCTGCCCGACCCGGTGCCGGGCCCGGGTGAGGTCCTGCTTAAGGTCTCTGCCTGCGGCGTGTGCCATACTGAACTCGACGAAATCGAAGGCCGCACGCCTCCACCCCGACTGCCCGTCGTTCTCGGGCACCAGGTTGTCGGAACCGTTGAGGCGAGCCGTCGCTTCAACGCCGGCGAGCGGGTCGGAGTGGCCTGGATATTCTCCACCTGCGGCAGGTGCGAGTACTGCCGCAGCGGCCAGGAGAACCTCTGCCCCGACTTCCGGGCCACGGGCCGCGACGCCAATGGCGGCTATGCCGAGTACATGACCGTGCCTGAGGATTTCGTCTACCCGATTCCTCCGGCCTTCTCCGATGTCGAGGCCGCGCCCCTGCTCTGTGCCGGCGCTATCGGCTACCGGTCGCTGCGGCTGGCCGGAAGACCGCGCTCTGCGCTCGGCCTGACCGGGTTCGGCGCTTCCGCCCACCTCGTGCTGAAGATGGTCAGGCATCAGTATCCCAGGACGCGGGTGTACGTGTTCGCCCGCAGCAAAGAAGAGCAGGCCTTCGCCCGCGAACTCGGCGCGACCTGGGCCGGCGACACCGATGACAAGCCGCCCGAGCTGCTCGACTCCATCATCGATACAACACCGGTCTGGAAACCGGTCGTCGCGGCCTTGGAGCACTTGAAGCCGGGCGGCAGGCTGGTCGTGAACGCCATCCGCAAGGAAGAAACGGACAAGTCAGCCCTGCTTGGGCTGGACTACCCGCGGCATCTGTGGATGGAGAAGGAACTGAAGAGCGTGGCGAATGTCACGCGCCAGGACGTGAGCGAGTTCCTTGCGCTGGCCGCGCAGATTCCCTTGAAGCCTGAAGTGCAGGAGTACCCACTGGAGCAGGCGAGTCAGGCCCTGCTGGAGTTGAAGCAGCGCCGGATCCGCGGCGCCAAGGTCCTCCGCATCAGCACACCATCTCCTCCCTGAGGAGAGAGATGAAGAGCTCCTGTGCAGTGGCGGAGTCGCTGGCTGTACCCGTCTGAACGCCGGCAAAACGGCGCAGCAGAAGCCGAAGCCAAGACCATGCGCAAAGCCGCAACAAGAGGTGGCGCGAAAACCCGCTCGATAAGGCAAGCAACGGCCTAAGCATTTGCTCAGCTAATGGCTTAAGCAACTGCTCGGGCCAAAGCTCAGGCGAACGCTCCGGCAACCGCTGGCGGCATGGCTCGGCGCAAAGCCCGAAGTAACACCCGCGCCAAAGCCTGACGCAAGACCAAGCTAACAATACGGCCAGAAACGCGCCCAGATACCGCGTAGGGAACGGCCTCCCGGCAGCCGGGGGGTCGGGAAAACGGCCCGGAAACGCTACCCGCTGACCGCTAGCCGCTGTCAGCCACCAGCCGTTAGCTGCAAGCGAACATATGCGGAATCCTGGCCGGAAGACGTTTGCCGTCACCGGCCACCGCGACAGTCGGCTAGCGCACCACTGTGAAACGTGCGGTCAGGTTCCTGTCGGCCACGAGACGGAGATAGTAGACCCCGGCTGGGACCGGCCGGCCCCAGTCGTCCCGGCCGTCCCAGGCAGAGCTATGCCGGCCGGCGGGCATCGCTCCCGAGACCAGTTTGCGCACCATGCTGCCGGTCGCGTCGTACAGGAGCAGGCTGACCGGTCCGCTTCTGCCCAGAGTATAGTGCAGGTCTGCGCCGGAACCGACCAGGGTCGGCCCAGCCCCGCTGAGACTCGTGGCCAGAGCAGGAGCCGGCCACGCGGCCACGGCACTCGCGCCGACTTGAATGTCCTCAAGCGGCCCCTGGACGTTCCAGTCCCAGGTCGCGTTGTGGCCGCGCACGCGGTACCAGTACCGGTCCGGCGCCTTGCCCGTGAAACTGTAGAGCGTATCGGTGATGTTGTTCGAGATAACCGTGTGGGTGGCGAACGACGGCACGGGCCAGACATCGTCAATGTACACGCCGGAGCCGAGCGTGCCGTCGTCGGTCATGTAACGGAACCGGATGAAGACCGACGTGCCGACCCACGGCTCAAGCGAGAAGGCCTTGCGCAGCCAGCCTGATGAGTTGCCGGTGTAGCGGTCGTGGAGCTGAGTCCATTCGAGCCCGTTGGTCGAAACTTCGGCGACCGTCACGTCGTACCGGCTCTCGATGTTGTACCATATCCAGTAGCGCAGTGAATCGCCCGCCTGCACCGGGTAAGGGTCTTTGGTGGCGATGAAGTTGGAAATGTTGTTGCCCGTGCCCAGGAACATCGAGTAAGTGCCGGCATGCTTCTGGGTTGTGGACTGGCTCGCACCATTGACATTCCAGCGCACAAGGCCCGACTCGAACCCGTCCTCGACGACCGAAAGACCGGTCAGCTCTTCCAGTTCCCAGCGGTCCGGCTGGTTGTATGCCGGCCGCACCGGGGTCCATCTCACCGTGTAGTCGCCGGT
Organism: uncultured bacterium; assembly: GCA_964592755.1. Taxonomy (GTDB): domain Bacteria; phylum Hydrothermota; class Tepidihabitantia; order Tepidihabitantales; family Tepidihabitantaceae; genus CAZQFS01. The sequence continues at coordinate 18,610 of CAZQFS010000029.1, forward strand.
CGGGGATGAGTCCATCGGCGCAAGCACCGGCGGCGGTACTTCGCCTTTGAGCACGGTGCGGATGGAATCGGCCCGGCTGAACAGGTAGAACGCACCGTCAAAGCACTCACGCTCGATGCCGTCGACCTGAGAGAGATTCTGGTAGAAACTCGTGCCGAGCTCGAACACGTAGCTGAGGCATGGGAACCCGCCGACCCAGTGGGCCCAGCCGTACATCCAGTCAATTGAGCCGCCGGCCACCGGGTAGAGCCCGGTGGTCTGCTCGGGCGTGTAGGTGCCGCCTGAGAGACGGGACATCTGGGCCGCGGTGCGCTGACCCAGCGAGATGAACGTTGTGTTGTCCGGCGCGAGCGTCCCGTCGCCCATCGGCCAGAGCACGAGCTCGGAGTAGGAATGCAGCGTGATGTCGGCCACGAAGTTGCGCGACTTGAAGAATCTCGCCATCGCGTTTATCTCGTAGGCCCACTCGCCCCGTCCGCCCATGAACGTCTCATCGCCCGGACGATGGGTGGAACGCGAGCCGCTGGAAAGCGCACCCCAGCCCGAGCCCGGCGTGCCGGCACAGTAGCCGTTGTAGTCCCGGTTCGGGTCGCAGCCGGTTGAGGTCTCAAACGGCTGGCGGTTCAGGCGCCACATCCGCTGACCCGGATAGTCATAGGCGTAGCCATCTGGGTTGACGACCGGGATGACCCAGATTTCCGTGTTGTCAATGAACTGACGGAAGCTCGGGTCGGTTGCGTAGTTGGACAGCAGCGTGTCACAGAAATGGCGGGCTGCCTGAGGCGCAACCCATTCCCGCGAGTGGTGCAGAGCATCGAGCAGCACCTCAGGCTCGTCTTCATCTACGCCAACGTTGTCCGATATCTTCACCACGTAAAGCATCCGGCCCTCGTAAGTCGGACCTATGGAGTCCAGCTTGCAGAGAGACGGGTAGGTTGCAGCCCAGTTGCGCATCAGGCTCTTGAGCGAGTCATAAGAGCAGTAGAACGCGTCGAGCTGGTGTTCGCGCTTGTAGGTATCCCAGTCATCGAACACAACTTCGTAGCTGAGGCCAGAAGCCTGCACCACCCCGAGGTCTGTTCGGTCCAGCATCAGGTCGTAGGATTCGCCGGCCACCTTGCCCGTGATTTGGAGGGAAGTACCTTTGAACTCTATGGCGCGGTTCAGCTCATCGTAGCTGCGCGCGCCGACACGTACCAACATCTGGCCGGCCACCGCCGCACCAGCACACATCATTACCAACACGAGAGCCGAAGCCCTCTTTCCTAACAGAGAAGACACTGGACCTCCTCGGTCGTTTTCACTTCTCGAACAACGGTTTGACAGCAGGGAAACAGAACAAGAGCAAGACCCAACCACCGCCGCACCTCAGACCGCAGCTATATTCTAGCCCGTCTACGTCGCCGGTCAACATCGTGCGTTTCTCCTGATGTACATCGCTTGCGACTATAGACTCGGGGACTGGCCGCGCCGGTTCGGAGCACTGCCCGGCTCGGCATCTCGGGCACGCGCGGCCGCTCATTCCGAGCCGATGCGCCTGCTTGACTCGCAACCCATTTCCTCATATCATCCAACCGGGCGGGAACTCCCTGCCTCCCACTCAGACTACTGGCTGACAACAGACCTAGCCCTGACGCCCGCTTGAACCGGGCGCAATAACCAGGAGGAAGCTGATGATAAAGTTCAAACCCGGGAACCTGAGGGTTCCCAAGTTCCAGCGACCGGTGTACGTGGTTGCGGCAGGAACCACCGATTACCGCAAGCACTATCCGGAGTACAAGCTGGAAGAGCTGACGATGATGGCCTTCAAGATGCTCTTGGAAGAGAATGACCTCAAGCTCTCGCCGCTCGAGGTCAAGGGCCTCATCAACATGGCTTGCTATGGCGAGTTCGCCGACCACTTCCAGGACCAGCTCCTCTGCGAGGCCAAGGTCCACGACTACCTCGGCCTGGACCCGCTGCCCAACGTCGGCATCAAGACCGGAGGCGCGACCGGCGGTTACGCAACCCTGGTTGGCGCGAACACCGTCGCCTCGGGCTACTCCAACTGCACCCTGGTCCTCGGCTGGGAGCGGATGGATGAAGTGGACACGCGCACGGGCAACTTCTACATCTCCACCGCGGCCTGCAAGGACTTCGAAACACGCATGGCCCGGATGTACGCAGCCTACTACGCACCGATGGCACGCCGCTTCGCTCACGTTTTTGATGTCAAAGAGGAAATCCGCGCCGCCATCGCGGTCAAGAACAGGCTCTATGCCTGCTCGTCGCCCTTTGCCCAGAACCCGGGCAAGCATACCATCGAAGAAGTACTGAATGGCCGGATTGTCTGCGACCCGCTGCGGATGCTGGAGTGCTGCGTGATGAGCGTCGGCTCGGCCGCGTTGCTGCTCTGCGACGAAGAAACCGCCTACAAACTCACCGACCACCCGATGCGGCTGCAGATTGCCGGCGGCACCCACACCTTGCGTGTGGCGGACCGGCGGAACATGGAAGTCCCGCTGCTGCCCAATGAGCAGCCGGGCATGTACGACTGGATGGAAGAGAAGTACCACGAGCCGTACCCCGGATTCCAGAGCTTCCTTGCGTCGCGGTTCGCGGCCTACATGGCCTATCGCATGGCCGGCATCAAAGGTGACCCGTGTGACGAACTAGACCTGGTGGAATTGCACGACGCGTTCACCATCTCCGACCTGCAGACCTACGGCGACATCGGCCTGCGACCCTACGGCAAAGAGGAAGAATACATCACCTCGGGTGACGCCTACTACGGCGGCCGCTGCCCTTCCAACCTGTCGGGCGGCCTGCTGGGCACGATGCACGCGGTCGGCGCGACCGGCATCTTCCAGGGCGCCGAGTGCTTCTGGCAGCTCCAGAACAAGTACGACAAGTTCCACGGTGACCCGAAGATGTGGACGCGGTTCGGCAAGGAGAAGCCGAGAGACTGGAAGTCTCTTCAGATTCCTCGCCGGCGCCGCGCCCTGTGGATATCCCACGCCGGCGTCGGTTCGCACGTCACCTGTGGTATCCTCGAGAACCCGGAAGAAGTGAAAGGCTAGGAGGCTGAGATGAAGAAAACCAGCAAAGCGCTCAAGCGGCCCGTGCGGAAGTCCGGGCCCGCTCCAAAGTCACCGGCCCGCTCTCCTAAGTCAGAAGTCAAGAGTCCGAAGTCCAAAGCCTCTTCCACTGTCCGACTGACCGGCGTGCCGATGAAGGTCGAACGGACCGACCCTGCCATGGTCATCCAGTGGCCCCGCACACTCCTGCACCACCATACCTACGGTCTGCTCTCGCCGTTCTTCGAAGGCCTGAAGAAAGGCAGACTGATGGCGACGAAGTGCCCGACCGCGGGCTGTGAGGCCGGTTTCTGGCTACCACCCCGCGCTGACTGCCCGGACTGCCACGCACGTATGAAGTGGGTCGAGCTAAGGAACCCGGTCATCGGCGAGATCTTCACGTTCACCCGCGTGGAGTATCCTGGCCACGGCATCGAAATCAGCTTCCCGTACTACCAGATTGACGTCCGGATACCCGGCGCCGCCACAATCATGAAAGGCTATCTGGTCAGAGGCGAAGCCAGAATCGGGATGAAGGTCAAAGCCTGCTTCCGTACCAGGGGCTCGACCAACACCATCCTCGACCTCTACTGGGAGCCGCTCGAATAGCCGGAATCGCGCAAGTTGCTTTAGGGGCGGCCATCGTGCCGCCCCTGCTTCTACCCGGTCACGTCCGGCAACGAATCCGCCCGCACCGGCCGCCATTGGCCGCAAGTCTAAGCAGGCGAAAGAAGGTGAGAAAGATGAAAATCCGCGAAGAGAAGAAGCAGCGTGAGGAGTGCGAGGAGCAGGTAGACGTGTGCTGTGCGTGCTGTGTCTGTTCTGATGCCTGCTGCCCGGATTCCCGGCTCTGTTGCTGCTAGAGTCAGGCGTTGGGTTGGAGTCGGGGTGAAATCAGAAGACCGGCAGGATCCAAGCCCTGCCGGTCTTCCAAATCGCAGTACCCGAGCCCTAGTCCAGGCCTTTTAGCTCATACCCGTACCAGGTTCCGTCCGCACCTTCGTCTCTGCCGTCGGCATCCTGGGCGACCCAGAGCAGACCGTTGGCCCACGAGAGCGAGAAGCCGAATCCGGACCGGGGCAGGTCGAACTTCGTGACGTAGTTTCCTCCGCGGTCATAGACCCGGATTCCGTCGTCATCGTCCCACGCAAAGATGTAGCGGCCAGACACCGCGATACTCTTGTCATACCCCTGGCTCTCTTCATCGCTGACACCATTCAGGTCGAAGCTCTCCATCTCGTCGCCGGCATCGAAATCGCGGACCGTGACCGTGCCGCCCGACAGCTCGTAGGTCTTCTCGCCGTCGGGCGAGAACCCAACCGACGAGTTGCTTTCGGCAAAGACCTCCTCGACCGACTCATCAGCCTCTTCGTCGCTCAGGTCAACGGTGTACAGGCTGTTGCCAAATACCTTGACGTACATCTCTTCCTCGTCCGGATGCCAGAAGATGCTGCGGCCGTCGAGTTCAACGTCGTAGCTCGCGACCAGCTTGCCTTTCCTGTCGTACTCATTGATGTTGCTGTAGTCTGAGTTGCCGCCGTTGATGGTGAAGTAGTGCCGACCGTCCCACGTGATACCCATGTTGTGGTAGTAGACGTGGTCCTCGATGGTCAGCTTGAGCACGGGCGTGACGCCTGCAGGCCTGGGTTTGCCGCAGGTGGCGCGGCCGAACGCCGCGAAAGCAATCAGGGCGAGAAGCGAGAATCGGAGCAGACGGTTCATGTATTATCTCCTCTAGTGCAGAACTACGGTCTTGCGCTGTAGCGTGCCGGCCGCGGTCTCGAGCCGATATAGATAGACGCCGTTGGCGACGACCTGGCCCGAGCCGTCCCGGCCGTCCCACGACGCAGTGTACCGCCCTGGGCCGAACTCGCCATCGGCCAGTGTCCGCACCAGCCTGCCGGCGACGTCCACCACACTCAGACGGGCCCGGCCGAGTTCGGGCAGGACAAAGCTCAGTCGTGCGGCCCGGCGCACCGGATTTGGCGATGCTGCCAGACCAAGACGCAGGGTCGTGCCGGCCCGGGCCGGCTCACTCGTCGCCGTGACCACCGAGTCGGTGGTAAATCGAATGCACCGGCCCGGAAGAATCGGCGCTGCGGCCCGATGGTACGCGCCATTGAACAGGCACTGAATCCCGATTGCCGTGGTCTGGTCCTGCAGGCCGACCGTATTTGATGAGTAGCCGTTGGCGGTGAGGTACTGCAGGTCAATGACGTTGTCTCCGGTCGCACTGCGCACTGTGGTGTCGTAGATGATGACCTGGAACTTGTCGAACGTCGTCCGTGGATTGTAATAGGCGACCGAGTCCCATTCGACAACATAGCGATGGCCGGCCGTGTCGTGGAAGTACCAGACGCCGCCACCGGTGGGCGGGTACAGGTCATCCCAGTTGGCCGCGACGAGCATCGGGATGGGGCCGCCGGGCAGGGCGGTATTGGTGTAGGCTGAGCTGGTCGTGCTGCCCGGTACGACCCAGCCGTTGCCGCAGATGGAAACCTGGCTGTAGGTCTGGCCGTAGTACCGCCACAAGCCGAAACCTGAGGGAAGGGGTTGAACCACAGTCTGGTCGTCTGAGAGTGTCAGGCGTGTGCCTCGGTCGCGGATTTCGACCCAGTTGAACTCCGGGCGGGCGACGTAAAGGCTGTCAACATCGTCGTAGGCATAGTAGCGGGCCGGCAGCCTGGGCCCGTCCGGTATCGGGTCAACCGCGGTCAGGGCGCCGACTGCCAGGAAGAACGACCTGCTCGCCTGGTAGCCTGTACCGGTGACCAGCAGGGTGCAGGGTATCTGGGTCTCGGGCGGGATCGCGCCGCTCGCCCTGACGCGAAACCGGTCCTGGGTATTGAACACGGTCGAATCGCGCCGCACTGCGCCGTAGGTTCCTGCTGAGTCGAGCACGGTGAGGCGCACATCACCTGACCTGAGCCGGGCGGTAACGTCAGTTGCATGGCCAAGCCCGATGTTCTGCAGTCCAAGAGCGATGTCTGCCTCCTCGCCCGGGTCAAGCCGGCCATTGTTGTTTCCGCCCGGCAGCGGGTCCCAGCAGCGCACCCCGGCCTGAACCAGTTGCGGCGCTCCGACCACCAGGGGCAGCGACGAGACGTAAGTCGAGTCGAGCGTATCCACGCACACGAGCACGAGCGGCAGGGCATAACGGTTGGTGCACGAGGCAGCAACCCTGAACCTGAACCCGTCGGTCCCGGTGAAAGCCGAGTCGCCCGCGCCGACCGTGCCGAACCGGCAGACCGAGTCGGTCACGGTCACCATTGTGTCGGTTGATGTCCGGCGCAGGACACCCCAGACCCCGGAAGCACCGCGGTCGCTCCGGTTCACCACCCAGGTCGGCAGGTTGATGGCTTCGCCCGGGTTGATGATTCCATCGCCGTTCCCGCCCTGAGTGTCGTCAATCGTCGCTTTCAGGAAGGTCAGGCCGCTGGGCATGTCGCGGTCGTACCACGACTGGGCCGAGTCCGCGTGCGCGAGCATCTCGCCCTGTGTGTTGGCCCCGACAAAGGCAAATGCCACCCGGGTGCGCGCGCCCGGGGCGAGGTCGAACGGCCCGGCGGAAACTACGCACGACCAGTTGCGCGCGCCGTTTGAGTTGGGCATGGAGATGGCACCGCGCAGAAAACTGTCCTTCACCGCTTCGGTCATCATGCTGCCGGGCGTGACGTAGACTGCGTGGTCAATTGCCGACAGGTTCGCGGCCGTGGTCGGCGCGAGCAGCTTGATGCCGGCGGAGTTGCTGAACCCGGACGAGGGGGTCATGTAGGTCAGCCGGCGGCCCGCATCGGTGTAGACGTTGTTCGCGGTGGTGTTGTTCACGTCGAAGTCGGAAAAGATGCCGGCGTACAGGCCATTGAGCGCGGTTGTGCCGGTGTTCTCCAGGTCATAGGCCAGGACGACAAAGTCCCGGTACCCTGCGTCGGCCAGTGCGCCCGACCATTGAGTTACCCTCAGGCCTTTGGGGCTTGGGTGTGCACCGTCGTCAATCACGCACTGGTATTCCTCGTCGGCGGCTATCGGCGGAATCACGGCATGCAGCGTGTCGACTGCCCGCCAGTCGGTCTGGTACTGAGAACTGGGTCGGCTGTACCAGCGGTCTACGACGTAGCTCGCCGAGTTACCGCAGGCCAGGCTCGTGAAGTAGAGCGACCCGTACCCGGCGTCACGCGGATACTTGAGCCCCGAGCCTTCGCGGTACGGCCC
>CAZQFS010000030.1:0-12785 GCA_964592755.1 uncultured bacterium
CTTTTTCATACGTATGACTTCCACGTAATGGCGGACGCGCGCTACCATGTGCTGCTCGACGGTGGCAGCGTCCACCACGGCCCGGCTCTGGGCGTCAATCTCGCGTATCGTCGCGGCAAGGGCGGTGGATGCTGTTGCGGTATCGGATGGTAACGAAGAGAGTCGCGTCCTCTGCGCGTGGACGTGTCTGCCCTGAATCCACGGATAAGTGTCGGCCTAGGCATTGACTTAACGTTTTGGAATCAGACCGGCTGTCTCCAGCCGTGCGCGGCACTTCCCCGAAACCGTGGGTTGCGGCTCGGAACCGCCTCTTCCGGGACTTGGCGGGCGGTTCGTGCGTAACTCCGCCCCAAGGTGGAGCTGGGGTATGATTGTCAGTCTTGAAACTCGTGCTACTGCGTCGCCAGCGCCAGACTTTGTCCCGACTCTGCACCACTACCTGCCAGTACGGATGAGCCTTCGGTACCTTGAGCGGCAGGCCCCGGGCGAGCTGGACGGTAGGCTTGGACAAGGTTGTAGGCGAGCAGGTTGACCTTGAAGTAGGCAGCGCCGTCAGGCACGTACGTCTGTTCGGGTACTTCTCGGAGGTATGCTGAGCCCTCTGTGTGTGTGACCAGATCAGCGTGGCGTCGGAGTCCGGAGTCACTGTGGTTCGCCCATTGGTTGAGAGTCCGCCTGCTCCACGCAACAGGTCACGTACGGGGGTGACGAACGGTTAGACGCGAGCAACGGGGGTCTGGTTGCTCCCCCAGTGTCAATACCAAACCTTCAGACTTACGTGCGGATTGAGGTATCAATTCAATGCTTGACTGCGGAACGCACGAGGTTATTCTAGTGCCGTGCAAGCCGTCTGCTCAAACGTTCGTATTACGTCCTTTACCAAAACCATAACCGGAGGTAAGCAGAGATGAAACGTCTTATGCTGACCGTCTTGCTGGCAGCCTTCTGCCTTACCGCGGCAACCGGCTGCGGTGCCTTTATCGCGTTCGGCGCCGTCAGCAGTCTGTACCAAGACACCAAGACACCACTGCCCCAGACCAGCTATTGGGGCGCGACGACGAACTCGACCGCGAAGAAAGGCGAGGCTTCGTACACGTCCATCCTCGGGCTGTTGGCCACTGGAGATGCCAGCGTTAAGGCTGCAATGGAGGCCGGGGGAATCACCAAGGTGCATCATATCGACCAGCAGGTAACGAACATCCTCGGCATCATCGCGACGTACAAGGTCATCGTCTACGGCGAGTAGCCGTTCAGGTCAGTCAGAAGCGGGGCAGGCGTGCGTCTGCCCCGCTTGTCTTTGCAGTGTCGCTTTGCTAACATACGACGATGAACCCTCTGGTCTTCCGCGAGTACGACATCCGCGGCCTGGCTGATGCCGAGCTGGCCGACGCCGAGGTCTTCCGGCTCGGCCAGGCGTACGGCACTTTTGCCCGCAGGCACGGTAAGAGGTCCTGCGTGGTCGGCCGGGACGTGCGCCTGTCAGGCCCGCGCATCCAGCAGGCCCTGACCCAGGGCATCATCTCGACCGGCATGGACGTAACCGACCTGGGCGTCGTTCCCACCCCGGTCTTCTACTTCTCGTTTTTTCACCTCGGGGCCGAGGCCGGCATGATGGTGACGGCCAGCCACAATCCGCCCGAGTTCAACGGGTTCAAGGTCGGCCTGAACAGAACGACCATCTACGGAGAGGAAATCCAGAATCTACGCCGCCTGATGGAAGAAGGCAGGTTCGACTCCGGCAAGGGCAAGGAGAACAAGACCGACGTCATCCCGGCTTACGTCGCGATGTGCCGGGCCAAAGTCCGAATCCCGAGCGAGCTGAGGGTCGTGTTCGACCCGGGCAACGGTACTGCCGGCGTGCTGCTGGAGCGACTGTTCCAGGGCACCCGCATCAAGCCGACCTTCATCAACCTGCAACCCGACGGCCGGTTCCCCGCCCACGTGCCTGACCCGACCGTGCCCAAGTACATGAAGCAGGCCATCGACAAGGTGCGCGAACTCGGGGCCGACTGCGGCATCGGATACGATGGCGACGGCGACCGGATCGGCGCAATCGACGAAACCGGCGCGACCATCTACGGCGACCGGCTCCTCGGTATCTGCGCCAAGGAGGTCATTGCACGCCGACCCGGCGCGAAGATTGTCTTCGAGGTCAAATGCTCTCAAGGGCTGGTCGAGTACATCAAGTCCATCGGCGGCACCCCCCTGATGTGGAAGACCGGCCACTCTCTCATTAAGGCCAAGATGAAGGAAGAGGGCGCGCTGCTCGCGGGCGAGATGTCCGGGCACATGTTCTTCGCTGACGACTACTACGGGTACGACGATGCCCTGTTCGCCTCGCTCCGACTGCTGCGTATCGTGGCCGAGACCGGCCGCAAGCTGTCCGACCTCGCCGCCGAGATGCCGCAGTACTTCTCCACCCCGGAAATCAGGGCCGACTGCCCGGACGAACTCAAGTTCAGGGTCGTCGCGGAGCTGCGCGACTACTTCAAGAGCCGTTACGAGGTCATAGACATCGACGGCGCACGCGTCGTATTCGATGACGGGTGGGGACTCGTTCGCGCCTCGAACACCCAACCTGTACTGGTGCTGCGCTTCGAGGCCCGCACGGCCGAACGCCTGCCCGCAATCCAGCGGATATTCTACGACCAGCTCCGCCGTTTCCCCGAGGTCAAGGTGCCCGAAGGGACATGACCGACGCTTCGGGCCTTGTCCCCGGGACGCCGGCCTGAATCGATGCCCGCATGGCCTGGCCTCAGAAGACCTGCCCCCAGCTCTTCCGACGGTGCGTTGAGCACTACCGCCTGCTCGAAGACGGCGAGAACGTGGTGGTCGGCGTGTCGGGCGGTGCCGACAGCGTGTGCCTGCTGCACCTGCTACACGAGCACAACCTGCGTTCTGGCAAAGGCTGGACCATCCACCCGGTCCACGTTGACCCCGGGTTTCCTGGCTGGAACTCAGGCCGCGTGGTCCGGGCTTGCGCCCGCATCGGTCTCCCCTGCCGAGTGGTGCGAACGGCCCTGCGTAGGGGCATGACCGAATCGTCCGACGATTCGGCTCGTGTCCCGGGAACCCCAGACAGGCGCAGCTTCTGCTTCCTTTGTGCGCGTGCCCGCCGCAAGGCCCTTTTTACCGTCGCAGCCGAACTCAACTGCCGCAAACTTGCCCTTGCACACAATATGGACGACGTCAACGAGACGTTCCTCCTCAACCTGCTGTTCGCGTCTTCAGGCGCGGCCATCATCCCACGACAGGCGTTTTTCGAAGGGAAGCTCGTAGTCATCCGGCCGTTGTACTACGTAGACAAGAACTTGGTCCGTCGCTACCTTGCGGCCCACGGCCTCAGGCCCGCGCGCAACCGTTGTCCGTTCGACCGGTCAAGCACCCGGATGCAGGTCCGCCGCATCCTCGAACGGTTCTACAGTCAGCACCCCCGCACCCGCACAAACCTGTTCTGGGGCATCCACAACCTCAAGCCCGAATACCTGCCCTCGACAGTCGACCGCTGAGACTGTCGCACTCGGCGTCTCACACCGCCAAAGCCTGACTGCTCCCCGGACCCCGACCCGAGTCGGTGTGGCCTCTACCCTACATGGTGCCTGCGCTGGCGCATGGCCGATACGCCAAACAGGCCCCGTGACAAGTCCGGTAGCCAATCTCGCATCATCGGCCCCGTTTTGAAGACAGACAGCGCCTTGGGCGCGACCAGCGGCCTTTGCCCGCCTGCCAAACACAGAGACTGTCGCCGCGGACACTGCCTGACTTATGTCCTGAATGTGCGCCACTTATCAGCGCAAGTCATACAGCGCGTCTGCTCGTCGAGATGATGGGGGGAACGGTTCCCGGAGTCGCTCCCGTGGCTACCACCGTAGCGATGTGCAGGGTTAGACCTGAAGACACGCAAGGTGGCACAAACAGAGACAGACTGCCGAGCAGGTTGGAACCCACCCGCGCCTGCACGCGACCGGACACGCGTCACGCCACCTCGGACTCCGGCAGCAACGCCATGTCTCAGGTCACACGCCCTCACATGCCCGCCGGTGCTGTTCCTGCCGGTCCGAGCGATACTTGGCAGTGCCGCTCCTGCTCGACCGGCGAACATCCTAGCCACACGCACCGCTGTCACGCCGTGCCAGCCATGACCACGCTTGACAACCGGCCGTGGCGACCTACCATGTTGCCAGGAGGAACCGATGAAAACCACATGCGCAGCATTTGCGCTCGCAACCTGTCTTCTGCTCGTCCCGGCCGCATCTGCCCAATGGCTGGAGCAGACAATTCTGTTCGGCGGGGCCCGCAACCCGCAGAGCCTGGTTTACGCATCAGGCAGCGGCTGTGTCTATGTCGGCGGTGACTCCGGTAACGCGGTCATCGTCATCGACGGAGCGTCTAACAGCCAGACGCTCACCATCCCAGTCACTTCCACGGTCAGTGCCTTCTGCTACAACCCGCAGGCCAACAAGGTTTACGCCGTTCACCGCTCGGTGGACAGTGTCTCGGTCATTGACGCCGGGTCCAATACCGTGGTCGCCATCCTGCATACCGCAAGCGGGCCCTGTGCCGCAACCTACAACCCACGTGGCAGCAAAGTCTACGTCGCCAACTACGTCAGCACGAGCGTCTCGGTCATTGATGGGTCATCCAATCAGGTCCTGGCCCACGTACCCGTCGGCCTGACCCCGCACGCCCTGGCCTACGACACCGTTGACAACCGGGTCTTTGTCGCCAATAAGAACGCGGGTACGCTCACGGTCATCGACTGCGCCGCCGATACCGTGCTCGCCACGATTGCGGTCGGCAGTCAGGCCGCGGCCCTCTGCTACAACCCGCGCGACAACAGAGTCTATGTCGCCGACTACCAGCGTGACTCTATCCGTATCATTGACGCCGCTTCGAACTCGATTGTCGCCTCGCGTCCGGCCGGCTCGCGTCCGGTTGCGCTTGCCTACAACCCGCGCAACAACAAGGTCTACTGCGGCAACGAGCTGAGCCGGACCCTGACCGTCCTTGACGGCACGTCCAACGCCATCGTGGCAACAGTCCGGGTGGGCCGCTATCCTCGCACGCTGGCCTGCGACACGGTTCACAACCGCATCTTCTGTGCCAACGAGCTGTCGGACAGCATCTCAGTGATCAACGGCCTGACCAATGCAGTCATCGAGTCGGTTGCCGTGGCCGATGAGCCGGTCGCGCTCTGCGTCAATCCGGACGCGGGCCGAGTATACTGCGCCAGTCGCTCCGGTAATGCGGTAACGGCGATGAGCGGTCAGACCGGCGCAGTCCAGGCCGTGCTTTCGAGCTGGGCCCAGCCTCATGCTCTCTGCTACAACGCCGCTGCCCGCTGGCTGTATTCGGCGAATCGTGCGGTCGGAATGGTCGCGGTCATTGACTGCTCAACCAACGCCATCAGGGCAACGATTCCGGTCGGCCGCGAGCCCTCGGCGCTCTGCTGGAACGACCTGCGAAACAAGGTCTACTGCACCAACTACGCCAGTTCAGACCTGTCGATCATCGACGGATGGTCGAGTTCGGTAATCGCGACGCCGAGTATCGGCGGCGCCCCGCTTGCGGTCTGCTACAACCAGACCGCGGATAAGGTCTACGTCACGAGTCGGGTCCGCCGCGCACTGACCGTTGTCTCCGGCACGCAGGATACGGTTGTCGCCTCGGTCCCGGTCGGCAACACGCCGGTCGCGCTCTGCGCCGCCCCGGACCAGAACAAGGTCTACTGCGCCAACGCGCTCAGCCGGACCGTCTCGGTCATTGATTGCTCCGCTGACACTGTGCTTGCCACGGTCGCGGTGGGCGATACGCCGGTCTCCCTCTGCTACAATCCGGTAAGCCGGTTCGTGTTCTGCGCGAACCGGGAATCCTATACCGTGAGCATCATCGACGCCGCGCACGATACCCTGGTCGCGAACGTGGCGACCGGCCAGGGACCAGTGGCCCTGCTCCACGTGCCGGAGGGCAACCTGGTCTACTGCGCGAACAACGCCAGCGCCGACCTGACCGTGCTGGACGGCGCAACCGGACAGTGGGTTGCCACGGTCCCGGTGGCGCCGCAACCGACCGGACTGCTCTACAACGGGGCGAATAAGACCGTCTACTGCTGCCACTCAGACGGCACGGTGTCGGTGATTGACTCTCGAAGCCACTCGGTGCGGGCCGTGATGCAGGCCGGGCTGCGGCCTCTCGACATGGCGTGGCACCCGGCAGACAACCGGGTATATGTGGCCAACTACGGCAACTCCTCCATCTCGGTGTTCCGCGACAGCGCGAGCGCGGTTGCCGAGCTGCCCCAGACCCTACGGCCACCACGCCACCGTGCTGCTATCGTCCGCCATGTCATCAACCTGTCCTCAGCGGCGGGCCCGGCAGAATCAGACGCCATCCTGCTTGACGCCTGCGGCCGACGGGTCATGCTTCTGGTGCCGGGAGCGAACGATGTCCGTCATCTGGCCCCTGGGGTCTATTTCATCCGGACGGCTCAGCGTATCGAAACCAGACTGATCGTCACCCGTTGACCGCTTGGCAGCGGAGACGCCCCGGTTCTGCCGGGGCGTCTCCGCTCAAACAGCCTGGTCCGGCAGCCTGGAGCCCGCCTGCCTAGTCAACCAGAATCAGCCGGCGCGTTCGCGCCTCTGTTTCATTCTCAAGCCGCACGAAGTAAAGCCCGACCCGCACCCGCTGACCGGTTTCGTCAAGCAGGTCCCAGTCGGTTCGGCCGGTGTTTTCGGTCAGGAGCGTCCTGACCGGCCTGCCGAGCGCGTCATACACCACCAGTCTCACGCCGGGCTGCCCCACGACCGTAACCGTGCCGGCGCCGAGTCGGCTGACACCGGGCAACGAGAACAGGCCGGCTTGCGCCGGAGCAGTAGCCTCCTCTACCGCGCCGAACAGCACCCGAAACGACCAGGCTCCGGCCCAGGCACCCCAGCCGAACCGATTGTGACTACGGGTAGTCCATTTGTAGGTTCGGTTGCGCTCGAAGAGCGTGTCCGGCAAGGAGCAGCGCCAGGCGGTCCCGAGCTGACGCCAGATGGTGTCAACCCCGAGGATGAGCTTGAACTCAATGCTGTCACACCTGGCCCTGGCTGAGTCAACGACGAGCACAATCGGCGGATTCTGTACCGGCAGACCGTTGGCCGGCGCCAGGTGAGTAGGCGGCATCGGCTCACGCTGGAGCCGGAAGTTGCCGAACGTACCGTCACCCGAGGTGTACGAAGAGCCGTCGTACTGCTCGAGCCGCAGCCGGTTGGTGTCGCTGCTCGGCGTCGCGTCCGGCACGTACCACGAGTAGGAACCGTTGTCGGGCAGGTTGTCGGCAATCTGCTGCCAGTCACGGCCCCCGTTCTGTGAAAGGTAGACGTCTACTGCCGTGGCCGGGTTGCCGTAGTTGTTCCAGGTGACCCGACAGGTATCTCCGACGTAGAAAACCTCGCCCCGGCCGGTCGAGTTGTAGTTCGTGTCGCCCTTCGGAAAGGTCAGGTGCAACCGGTGCGAACTGCCGCCGCTCGGGTTCACCGCGGCAACGTGCGCCCAGTCCGGTCCTGAGTGCGACCACCAGGCAGCCGGCTGCCACCAGGTGTTGTGCACGTAGAGATACTGGCCTTCGGTCCGGTACCCAAAACAGGCCAGAGAATGCCGTTCCCACGTTGCCGACCAAACCATGGCCCGGCCCGAGTCAATCTGCGCCGTGATCGTATCCCAGGCCCAGTCGTTCCACTCCGCACCCATCACGTCGGTCACCTCAAACGAATAGCCGTTGTCTGCCCCGACCGTGGCCAGTCCGGGTGCGATGTATGGGAGGTAAGTGCCACCGTAGCTGGTGTCGGTGTACATTGCCAGCGCGCATTCGCGCTGCACGTTCGGTATCTGCCAGTCCATCTCGCCTTCGACGTTATCGCGGCGCTGAGCATGCCAGTCAACTAGACGGCCATACTCCTGAGTCCGGTCCAGGTAGCCGAGGACTATAGCCCCTGAAGTCGGCGTGCAGCCGTAGCTCCAGTCGTAGAACGGAGCGCGGTTGACATTCGGCACGAACACGTCATCGAGCCTCGGTCCGGGTGCGGCCTGTGCCCGCTGCCATGCGCGGCGGTGATACTCGCGCGTCTGCCGTTCGTCCACCGGATACTGCTGCCCAAGCTCGGCCCGGGCAGCCTGCACATACCCGGCAAACGCCGCCCGCGAGTACCAGACTCGCTCGAAATGCTCAGCAAAGACCACGTGCTGACCGGCTCCGTTCGCGAACTCAAGATAGACACGAAGGCAGATGAAGTAGATGCGCGAAAGCCGTGCGTCGAGTCCAAGCAGCGAGCGGGCCTGCGCCAGAGCCTTGCGACCCAGGGCGTAGTACTCGGAACTGCCGTATCCGAACCGATACACCGGAGTCCGGTCATATCGTGCCGAGACCAGCACGTAGCAGTAAGGCGCGGTCCAGCGGGTCAGGTCCGTACCCGGGCCCAATGTCGCGCGCCATGCAAGGATGTCGTCCGCGACCTGGTCATAGTCCGGGAACTCACCGCCGTCTGTTCTAAAATGGAACATCCAGGCCGCGGTAGCGCCGGATTCATCAACGTAAGGCACAACTGCGCCCAGCCTCGCTCCCGGGAACTCGGCCACTGCCCGGTCCAAGGCCACTCGGGTGACTTCGCTGAAGGGAACCGCATCAGGCGGCAGGAATCCAGCTTCAGGCAGCGGCAGGGCGAGCAGCCCAGCAAGGCAGCTCAGCAGTCCAGCTAGCAGTCTCATATCTCTCCTATGTTCAGGGCAAGTGCATCAGTCCATTGCGCTACAGGCTGCGCAGGAACGCCACCAGCGTGCGTACTGGAATACCGGTGGCGCCGGTCGGAGTGTAGTCCCAATCCTCTTTCGTGAACGACGGCCCGGCAATATCGAAATGGACCCAAGGCACGCCTTCGGCGACAAACTCCTTCAGGAAAAGGCCGGCGGTGATTGTACCGCCGGACCCGGGCTTGCCGATGTGCTTCAGGTCGGCAACCTTGCTCTTGAGCTGAGCCCGGTACCGGTCAGGCAGGGGCAACTGCCAGAAGAACTCGCCCTGGTTTCGACCCAGACGGATGAGCTTGTCAATTGTCTTCTGGTCCGTGCCGAGCAAGGCCGAATACTCGTCCCCAAGCGCGACTACGCACGCGCCGGTCAGGGTCGCCACATCGAGCATCACGTCCGGCTTCAAGGTCGAACCGTAGGCAAGGCAGTCGGCCAACAGATGCCGGCCTTCAGCATCGGTTGAGATGACCTCTGCTGTCTTGCCGTTGTAGTGACGGATAATGTCACCCGGCTTCTGCGCACCGCCACCCGGCATGTTCTCGGCCAGCGGGGCAAACCCGTGCACGGTCAGGGGCAAATCAGCCTGGCCGAGCCACTTGAACAGCCCGAACACCGAAGCCGCGCCGGCCATGTCGTCCTTCATGTACTCCATGCCGGTCGCCGGCTTGATCGAAAGCCCACCCGAATCAAAGGTGATGCCCTTGCCGATGACGACCACAGTTCTCTTCGACCTGCCCGCCGGCGTGTAGGTCATGTGCACCAGACACGGCGGCTCGTGCGAGCCCGCGCCGACCCGAAGAATCCCCCCCATGCCCAGCTTCTCCAGCTCCTGCTTGTGCATGACCTTGACCGCGATGCGTCCCTTCCTGGCCAATGTCAGGGCGACCTCGCCCAGCTTCTCCGGTGGCTTCGGGCTGGAAGGCTCATTCACCAGGTCACGGGTGAAGCAAACCGCTTCCGCCACCGCCACGGCATCGTCTATCGTCTTCTGTAATCGCGTCGCGGGAACCCGGCTGCTCGTTGCCAACAGAGCCAGCTCCTCAACCGGTTTCGGGTCGTCCGGCTTCGGCGTCACGTAGCGGTTGAATCGGTAGCTACCCAGAAACGCACCCTCGACTGCCGCCGCGACATAATCGGTCAACTCCAGACTCCCTGCCCTGCCGTCAGGCAGCAGCAGACCGACAGCCTCCGCGCCAATCTCTTCGGCCCGCTTCACTGCTTTGGCCGCGGCGACGCGCACCTTGTCCGGCTCGAACCCCTTCCGCTTGCCCAGACCCGCGAGGATCAGCTTCCCGGCACCAGACTCGAAGCGCATCAACGTAGTCTTCTTCTCCTGACCGGTGAACTTCTCCTCGGCTGCCACCTTGACAAAACCAGCGCCCTCGGCGGCCGACATGCCGAGGGGAGTTTTGTCGCCTTCGAACATCAGCGCAGCAAGCACACGGCCGGACCAGGCCTTGCGGGACGATAGCGTTATCTTCACGTTGTCTCCTTTGGGTCTTGGGACTTTCGCCGGCCACAATCTTAGGTCAATGAACTACCTCTTGTCAAGTTGTTCCGCGTTCAGTACATCTCCCGAGAACTCGTCGAGGAGATGGGAGACCGTGCGGCTCATGGCAAACCCCACTGACCCGGTTGGCGGTGCAAGAAGCCTGACTGAGTCGCCAGTGATGCCTTGGGCCGAGACTGCAACCTCGCTGCCTTGGGCAAGAAGCTGACCCGGGGGGTTGCACAGACAGGAGGCGCGGTCTTGCAGTGCGCGCCGGGTCGCCTATAATCAGGCACTGGCATTACTATCGAACCAAGTGAGGAACCATGCCGATGACATTCGCTGAGAAGGTACTCGCTCGCAAGGGCGGCAGGAAGCAGGCCCGGGCAGGAGAACTTGTGACCTGCAAACCTGACCGCCTGCTGATGCACGACAACGCCGCAGCCATCACGGACAAGGTCGCCAGGGAACTGACCGCTAATGGCGTGGCCGACCCAGAGCAGCCTGTAATCGTGCTGGACCATGTCATCCCGGCGTCGGACGAGAAGACGGCCACGAGCCACAAGAAGATACGCGAGTTCGTGCGGAACCATGGCATCAAGCATTTCTTCGATGTCGGCACCGGCATCTGTCACCAGGTGATGGTGGAGAAAGGGTTGGTTCTACCCGGGATGCTTGCGGTCGGGTCGGATTCGCACACCTGTTCCTACGGCGCGGTGAACGCGTTTGCCACCGGCATCGACCGTACCGAGGCCGCGGCTCTGCTCCTGACCGGGGAGACATGGTTCAAGGTGCCGGAGACCATCAAGGTCGTGCTCAGGGGACGTCTGCCGGACATGGTAGCGGCCAAAGACCTGGTCCTCACCATCATCGGCAAGGTTGGCGCGGACGGGGCTGACTACTGCTCGGTCGAGTACTGGGGCGACCTGGGTTCGCTGTCGGTCGACGACCGGTTTGTGATTGCAAACATGGGTGTAGAGATGGGTGCGAAGAACGCCGTGTTCCCGGTGGACGAGCTGACTAAGGGCTACCTCGAGTCGACCGGCGTGAAGCGAACCACATGGAATCCAGAATGGGCGGATGAAGGCGCAGTCTACCGGCAGGAGCTGAGGTTTGACATGGACGGCATCGTGCCGGCCCTAGCTCTCCCCCACAAAGTGGATAACTTCAAGCCGGTGACTGAGCTTGCCGGGACCGAGGTGCAGCAGTGTCTTATCGGTACGTGCACGAACGGCCGGGCTTCAGACCTGGCCTTGGCGGCCCGCATTCTCTCGGGCAAAAAGGTACACCCACGCACGAGGTTGCTTGTGCTGCCGGCGTCACGTGTCGAAATGGAAAAAGCGCTTGATGCCGGGGATGTCCAAACCCTCGTGGCGGCTGGTGCAGTACTCCTGCCCCCAGGATGCGGCCCGTGCCTCGGAGCACACCAGGGATGCCTGGCTCCGGGTGAGAGGTGCATCTCGACATCGAATCGGAACTTCAAAGGCCGGATGGGGTGTAAGGAGTCTGAGATATACCTCGCCTCACCGGCAACCGTGGCCGCGTCGGCTATCACAGGCATGATAACCGACCCAAGAGAGGTCGCATGAGAAACGGACGAAGTCGGAGTGTGGAAGTCAATCCCGCCGGACAGCCAGGTCCGGTTTATGGAGGTATGAGATGAGAGTCTGGCAATACGGTGACGACATAAACACGGACATGCTCTTTCCCGGCAAGTATACCTACACCTGCTCCAAGCCCGACGAAATCAAACCGCACTTGCTTGAAGACCTCGACCCTGATTTTGCCCGCTCAGTGAAGCCCGGCGATATCATCGTTGCGGGTAGGAACTTCGGGTGCGGGTCGTCGCGTGAGCAGCCGGTCGTAGGCTTGAGGACGGTCGGCGTCCAAGCCATTGTGGCCAAGGGCTTCGCTCGCATATTCTACCGCGCGGCCATCAACCAAGGCTTGCTTCTGGTTGAGGCACCGGATGCGGTGGACGCGTACCAGCCGGGCATGCCGGTCGAGCTCGATGCTGCTGGGGGCAGGATCAGAGTGGGAGACAGGATGTACTCGTTCCCCAGGCTACCCAAGGAGATCCTCGCCATCTGCGAGGCGGGCGGTCTGCTGGAGTTCACCAGGCGCAGGCTGGCCGCGGCCAAGGCAGGAGTTTGAGATGATCGGACAGGCAGGATTGCGCGGTGACGACGTCCGGTCTGACGTCTGGGTATCGGTCGAGCCGGCCCAGTCAGGCGGACTCCATCTCGAAGTGAGGAGCAAGGTCGAGGCGATGTACGGTGAGGCAATCCGCACTCTGGTGCGAGAGGGGCTTGATTTCTTCGGTGTCAAACACGCCCGGGTCCAGGTAGAAGACAAAGGCGCGTTGCCGTTTGTCATCATGGCCCGGCTCGAGACCGCAGTCCGGCGCTGCCAGCCTGCCGCAGAAGTGAAGGAGTGGCTACCCGAGCCGGGACCGACATTCGGCACGCCATCACGACGCGATGGATGGCGACGTTCCCGCCTCTAT
>CAZQFS010000030.1:12795-25840 GCA_964592755.1 uncultured bacterium
CGCCGACGCGGTCATTCTCGACCTTGAAGACTCGGTTCCGCCAGCAGAGAAGGACGCCGCACTCGTTCTGGTGCGTAACGCTCTGCGTGTGGTCGATTTCGGAACGTGCGAACGGATGGTCCGTATCAACCAGCTCCCGCGTGGCCTGGACGAACTGGATACGCTGGTGCGGGCAGGGGTGAACCTGCTGCTCGTTCCCAAGTGCGAAGATTGCGAGGAGATTCTGGCCGTGGATAAGAGACTGAGACAGACTGAGGCCGGCCCCGAAGTCTGGCTCATGCCGATTCTCGAGACTGCGCGGGGCATGTTCGAAGCACGGGCAGTCACCCAGTCCTCAAGGCGGATTGTGGCGCTGACCTGGGGCATGGAGGACTACGTCGCCGACACCGCTGCGGTCAAGACACCAGCCGGGCTCGAGACGTTGTGGGCCCGGTCTCAGGTGGTCAACGCCGCCAGGGCCGTCGGTGTCCAACCCATCGACACGGTCTATGGTGATGTCGATGACCTGGAGGGGCTCTCGGCCAGTTGCCGCGCGGCACAGGAGTTGGGGTTCGAAGGCAAAGGCTGCGTCCATCCACGGCAGGTGCCGGTGGTGAACGAAGCGTTCACCCCTTCAGCTGAAGAGGTGGAGCGGGCAAGAACCATCGTGCTCGCTCACGCCCGAGCCGAGAGACAGGGGCACGGCGTGGTCACGGTCGGGTCCAGGATGGTGGACGCGCCCGTGGTCAGACGCGCTCTGCGCACGGTTGAGTTGGCCCAGAAGATGGGCCGGTTAGCTACGGGTTGGCAGGAGGAGGGCGCATGAACCTGGTGGAGAACGCGCTCGGCAGGATGGTGCCCACAGAGGTGAACGGTAACACCGCGGCTCCTTTTGCCGGGGTGGGCAAGTACCGGCCATCTGGACGCAAGGCCTGCCCGCCAATCCCGACCTGCATCGACTATCCTGATGACGGAGACAAGACCGTACCGACCCTGCGGGCGGCACTCGAAAAGTGCGGCATCCGCAACGGGATGTGTCTCTCGACTCACCACCACTTCCGTGACGGCGACACCCTGCCCCTGCAGCTCTTCGACATCTGTGCGGAGATGCGACTAAAGGACCTGGTCTGGTATCCGTCAGCCGCGTTCCCGTGCCATGCACCAGTCACGAAACACCTTGACTCCGGGGTCATCCATCACATCGAGGGCAGTCTGAACGGGCCGCTGGGTGACTACTGCACCCAGGGCAGGATGCGCGGACTCGGGGTACTGCGCTCTCACGGCGGGCGGGCCCAGGCAATACAGGACGGCGAGATTCACATCGACATCGCGGTCCTGGCCGCGCCCGCGGCAGACCGGTTCGGCAACGCCAACGGCATCAAAGGCGACGCGGCCTGCGGTGTCCTTGGGTACGCGGTCGCGGATGCGATGTACGCGGACCACACCATTGTCGTAACCAACAACCTCGTGCCCTTTCCCTGCATCCCGTTCCAGCTCAACGGTACATACGTCGATTGCGTTGTCAGACAGGATTCCATCGGCAACCCGGACAGGATAATCTCCGGCACCACGGAGATAACGCGCTCGCCCGACCGGCTGTACATTGCCGAGCTGGTAGCGCGCTTCATCAAAGAATCAGGCATCATGAAGGACGGTTTCAGCTTCCAGGGCGGAGCTGGCGGCATCTCACTCGCATTCACCGTGTACCTAGCGGCCATGATGAAGGCCCAGGACGTCAGAGCAAGCTGGATTCATGGCGGCACGACACGCTACCTGGTCGAGATGCTAGAGCAAGGCCTGACCCCGGCCCTGGTTGACGGCCAGGCGTTCGACCTCGATGCCGTGCGTTCAATCGCCGTCAACCGCGGTCATGTGTCCACTGCGCCGCTCGTGAGCTACAACTACCACGCCAAGGGGAACTACATCAACTTGCTGGACGTAGCGGTGCTCTCGGCCACCGAGGTAGATACGGACTTCAGCGCCAATGTCGTGACCCATTCTGACGGCCGGCTGCGGCACGGGATCGGCGGCTGGCAGAACTGCCTGTTCGCCAAGTGCGCCATCCTTGCCATCCCGGCGATGAGGGACCGCCTGCCGGTCATCGTGGACCGTGTCACCACGCTCGTTGGCCCAGGCGAGCTGGTGGATGTAGTGGTTACTGAGCTGGGCATCGCCATCAACCCGCGCCGACAGGACCTCAAGGATGCGGTCAAGGGCAGCCGTCTGCCAGTACGTGAGCTCGCGGAGATGAAGGAGGAGGTCGAACGGATGTGCGGCAGGCCGGCACGGCCGAAGCTGTTGGACCAAGTGGTGGCGGTTGTGAAGTGGGTCGACGGTACGGTACTGGACTCAGTCTACCGGACCGTTTGAGCGGCCCTATACCAGCCGGGTGCCGTTGATTACCAGCTCAAAACGGCACTTGAGGAAGTCGGCTGCCCGGCGCGAGATGAGCATTCGCGCCAGAAAGATCTCGAAATACTCCATCACCGGCGCAATCGCGGTATCGACCGTCAGGTCGAAGACGATACGGCGCTCGACCTTGTCCACGCTCAGACCCGACTTGCGGACTGCGTAGTTCACGCGGTCGTGGATGTCGAACTTGACGAACTCCGGGTTGCGGACCCGACTCCGGTGCACGTCGGCCTTGTCGGCGAGGATCAGGGCTGAAGAGACGTTGGAAATCGGGTTGCCACCTTCTTCGTGGTGGTTGCCCACTGCGGCCATGACCTGGACGGTCTCGAGGTAATCCATCCCTAGTCGCAGCAGCACTTCCCGTGCGAGCAAGGCGCTGATGCGCTCATGTTGGTCGCGGTTGACCACGTTGCCGATGTCATGGAGATACCCGGCAATCGCGGCCAGCTCGGCTTCGCGTTCGTCGAAACCCAAAGCGGAGAGCACGGCCCGTGCGTTCTTTGCCACGAGCCGCGCATGCCTCGGGCCGTGCTCGGTGTATCCGAGCGTGGCGAGTTGTCGGTCAGCCTCACCGATCAGGGCAACGACTTCCGGGTCCTTGAGCAGGGTCTTGAGCACAACCACTGAGCACGCCCCTTTATCCGGTGCCTGGCTGCCTGTGTTCAGGACTCGGACCTCAAGTCGGTCCCGTTGCGCAGCATGTTAACCATGTAGGCGGCGTACTCCTCCATCAGCCGCTCATCGCCGACCATCTGGTTCTTCCAGCGGATGGCGACTTCATTGGAGCCGAAGGTCTTATCCAGGAACACCTGAAGCTTCGCCCCGCCCGCGTAGTCTCGGTCAAAGATGATGATACCGGCGATGCTCGGGTTGTCGCCGCAGACCGTGTATACCTCGGCCGCCTTCTCGGCGTCATAGTCCCATGCCTCGGGGCCCTTGGCGGCCCGCTTGTAGCGCAGGAACTCTATCAGGTCATTGGCAACGGCCATCATCAACATGTAGTCTTCGCCAGGCGACGCACCGGCCACATAGCCTTTGAGCGGCAAGTGCAGGCACAGACCGATCTCGCCTCGACCTTCGTAGTAGCGGACACCGTCAGGGTCGAAGTACTGGCTCAGGTCTTTCTTATCGAAGTAGAGCATGACGTCAATTGTGAGGCGTTTGAGTTCTCACGAAACGACCTAGTAGCCAAGCTTGCCGGCCTCGTGTCGCTTGGTCAGGACCGCGAGCATGTCCTGCGTCATGGCATCGAGGTCAAAGGACGGCTGCCAGCCCCATTCTTCGCGTGCCGCCGAGTCGTCAAGCGACTGGGGCCAGGAGTCGGCGATTGCCTGACGATAGTCCGGTTCATACGTGCAGACAAAACCGGGGATGTGCTTCTTGATGGACGCGGCCAGTTCCCCGGCCGAGAAACTCATCGCCCCGACATTGAAGTCGCAGTGATGCTTGAGCCTGGACAAGTCGGCCTCGGCCAGGTCAATCGTCGCCTTGATGCAATCAGGCATGTACATCATGGGTAGACGTGTATCCTCACGGACAAAGCACTTGTATCGCCTGTTCTTCACTGCCTCGAAATAGATGGCGACGGCGAAGTCGGTCGTGCCGCCACCGGGCAGTGTCATGTGCGAGATGATGCCCGGGTAACGCAGGCCACGCACATCCAGACCGTACTTGCGAAAGTAATAGTCGCCCAGCAGCTCGCCCGCGACCTTCGTAATGCCGTACATTGTGCGCGGTTTCAGGATGGTGTCGTTGGGCGTGTTGACGCGCGGTGTTTCCGGGCCGAACGCGGCAATTGAGCTGGGGATGATAACGCGAGCCATCTCGTGGTCTCGGGCGCACTCCAGGACGACAAGAGTACCGTTCATGTTGACGTCCCAGCACCTCATCGGGTCCTTCTCGCCGACTGCGGAGAGGATCGCGGCCATGTGGACGATGGTGTCGATGTTATGCTTACGGACGACCTCCTCGAGCGTCTCGCGTCGGGCAACGTCGATGAAATAGAACGGGCCGGAGTCTTTCAGTTCCGGGCTCGGGGCGGTCTTGCGTCCAGTGGCGACGACATTGTCGGCACCATAACGCTGCCGCAGCGCGAGGGTCAGCTCAGAACCAATCTGGCCGACCGCGCCGGTCACGAGAAGGCGTTTCATCTCTTTGGTTTTCACAGACTGAGGCTCCTTTGGTTACTGTCTGATGGTGGAATATAGCACGGAGACGCGCATCCGTCAAAAGAAACCGCCGGTGCTGGACATCCGAACGATGCCGGCTATACTAGGTGTAATCCCGATGGTGAGTGTAGCTCAATTGGTTAGAGTACCTGACTGTGGCTCAGGACGTTGGGGGTTCAAGTCCCCTCACTCACCCTTATGACGTTCCTCGAGCCCGACTCCGGAGTTGCATCCGGGTCGGATTCCGCTACACTTCTCGTCCGACGTCGGTACGAGACAGGCATGCCGAGCGCCCGTAGCTCAACTGGACAGAGCGTCGGGCTTCGAACCCGCAGGTTGCGCGTTCGAGTCGCGCCGGGCGCGTCGCACCGTGAAGTCTCCATGCCCCGCTAGCTCAACTTGGTAGAGCAACGGATTCTTAATCCGTGGGTTGCCAGTTCAATTCTGGCGCGGGGTACTCTATGCAGCCGTTCGGTCAAAGGAGGACGATGACCACCGCAACCCCGAGTGAAGCTACCCAGCTCCTGCCGCGTTCGCTCGACCGCTGGCACGTACTGATTGACGTTCTTTACCTCACGCAGGTCACCTGGCTCTACGTATTCTCGTTGCTCTATCCGCTGGTCGGACTGTTCTACGGCATCCTGCTGCTGGCTGGCAGCGTGTCGGACAGGTCGAAGCGGATAGGCCGCGTCTGTCTGATTCTCGGCATCGTCAATACTGTTCTGATCGTCGTGGCCCTTGTTGGCGTCCTTGTACTGGGTTTGACCGGCGCACTGACCGGGATTCTGACCGGAGACTGAACGTAAACGTGTCCCTCGCCTTCTGCCTGCTCCTCGGCGCGAGTCTGGTGCGCGTGCCGGACAAAGCTGCAGCGCCCACTCTGAGAACCAACCACGTCTGGGTTTTCTTCACGGACAAGGGCGTTTTTGACGAGGCAGACTATCTTCAGGTCAGAAACGCGGTTGCCGCGCAAACACCGCAGGAGGTGGCTGCACGCCGCGGCCGGGAGTCGATTTGCGGCTTCGACTTCGACGACCTGCCGGTCCGCGAGGAGTACATCCGGGAAGTTGAGGCACTGGGCGGTCGTCTGCGAACGACTTCGCGCTGGCTCAACGCCGCAAGCTTCCTCTTGCCACCCGGAGTTGTTCCCAGGGTCTACGCCCTGCCATTCGTCTACGACGTAAAACCGGTCGCCCGTCACATGACCGACGTCTTCCCGACTTTCCCTCTGGCTCGCCTCATACCCGAGGACTCACGCAAAGCAGATACCGGTGACTATCGCCGCTTCTACGGCTCATCCTACGACCAGGCCCAGATGATGGGAGTACCCGAGGTTGCGTTCCGTGGATTCTCCGGCGCCAACGTCAAGCTGGCGATCTTTGATACCGGTCTCAAGCTACGTAACCGCGCGGTCGCCCGCATACGTATATACAAACAGCACGATTTCCTCTCTGGGGACAATTTCTTCTCGGCCCGGTCTGGCGATACCTGGCTCCCCTCTCAGATTGACAATCTGCGATACCTCGGACTCGCGCGCGACCCGGCGCTTGTTGCGGTCAAC
This sequence comes from uncultured bacterium, assembly GCA_964592755.1. Lineage (GTDB taxonomy): Bacteria > Hydrothermota > Tepidihabitantia > Tepidihabitantales > Tepidihabitantaceae > CAZQFS01. Next base: position 18,916 of record CAZQFS010000030.1, read on the forward strand.
GGTTCCAGAGACACGTGCCTGCTGGCCTTTGTTGCGGACAGCTTCGCCTACGGCTACAATCCACCGGTACGTGTCGTCTTCTCGAGCTACTCAGTTGACGCAGGCAGGACTTGGTCTGACCCTCTGCCGATTGGGCGCTCAAGACCGTTCGATAACACTTACGAGAACCTCTGTTTCGCAGCAAACCGTTTCACGTCCTATCTTGTCTACAACGAACTGGCCGCGGCCGGGGCCGACGCCAGCGCAAGCGTCTACCTGGGTTGGTTCATCGGTACCGACTGGTACGGCACGAACATGTATTTGGGTTCAGGACGCTACCCCGACGTCGCGGTCGTGGACGACACGCTGTACGTCGTGGCGGTTCGAGCCGACTCGCTGCTTTTCCTTTGGAAAGCGTCAGTCATAATGCCTGCCCCGCAGCCACTCCTGACGAACGTTTTCAGTGCTGGGGAACCGGTAGCGGAACCCCGACTGGTGATTGGGTCGGGTGGTAGAGTTGACATCGTGGTCAACGGCTACAAGTCAGGTCGCCTGTTCCAATTTAGCTCGACAGACGGCGGAACCAGCTTCGGTTCAGGCCGGGACTTGGTGGCCGCCGGTGCGCGCAACTGCCGCGTGACACGGAATCAGGACAACCTGTTTCTGTACTACAAGGACGAAACTGAGCCTGGTCGCACACGGCTGGTCGTGCTCAAGTCATCGGACCGGGGACAAAGCTGGGTTCGAGCCGGATGCGTTGCTGATAGCACGCTGTCGGTCGGGCATTTCTGTCCGCGGCAGGACGGGGCTCGCCGCCTGTCGGTCATGTATGAAACCGGCGGGCTGCTGTATCATGCGGTGTCGGCCGATGCCGGGGCATCGTGGACTACGAGCGGTCCGCTCGACACGGCTGGCTTCTGCTACATGCCAGCAATGGTTGGTGTCGACGGCGGCGAGCTGGCGGTCTGGTTCAAGCGCGGTGATGACAATACCGTCTGGGAGGATTCGGACACGGCCAGGTTCTCGTCCCAGCAGCCAGACCACGGCACGCGTATGACTTCAATCATCGCGGGCTGGCAGCAGGGCGGTCTCGTCGGCATCGCGCCGGGTGTCGACGTGATTGTCGCCAAGACGGAGCTCTTCAAGGTTCGTTCGAACCGCTACTACGAGTACAACATGGAGGAAGACACCTACATCGAGGCGCTGGAGTGGGCCGAGCGTATCGGAGCCGATATCGTCTCTTCCTCGCTCGGGTATCGTGGCTGGTACTCGCCAGGCGAACTTGATGGCAAGACAGCGCCGATATCGGTTGCCGCGGATTTGGCGGCTCGTCGCGGGCTCATCGTTGTCACGGCCATGGGCAATCGGGACACGATGACCAATCCCTGGCCCGGTCCCTATATGGTAGCGCCGGGCGATGCCGAGCACGTAATCACCGTGGGCGGGGTACAGAAGAACATGACCCCTTGGCGCGGCACCGGCACCGGTCCAACTGCCGACGGCCGCGTCAAACCTGACCTTGTGGCGCTTTGTGACACCGTTGCGGTGGTGGCGCCTGATTCGCTCGATTGGCTCGACGGTTCAGTTGGTACTTCCTGCGCCACCGCGCTTGTCGCCGGCGCCTGCGCCCTGGTCAAAGAAGCACACCCGAACTGGAGTGCCGAGTCAGTCAAGGCCGCGCTCTTTTCAACAGCGACCAATGCCATCAAGAGTTGCACGTTCGGCTTCGGCGTGCCCCGGGTCGACTCTGTCTTCAAGCTCTATCCGCCCGGACCGCAGATTCCCGACATCCCGGGCGATAATATCGGAACTGTGTTTCCAAACCCGTTTGTCCCAGCAGAGCATCGCAGGGTTTACTTTCCCATCAACCTCTCCCGGCCGGCGACGGATGCAAAACTCAGGGTCTACTCATCATCCGGTACCCTGGTCTTTGAGTCGCAACTGAACGAGGCGCTGCTGTCCCGACCGGGCCGATATGGTGCATCGGGTGACGTGGCCACGCTTGAAGCGGCAGGCGCGTTCTGGGACGGCAGGAATCATCATGGTGAACCGGTTGCTGCCGGGCTCTATGCCGTGGTGCTGCACACGACCTTCGGCCGCCACGTCACCAAGTTCGTGCTCGTACGATAGCGCGGCGGGCGTCCGCTCGCTGGGGTTATCGGTTTTCCAGAGGCACCTCGTAGTTCGGTGCCTCTTTGGTAATCGTCACGTCGTGTGGGTGACTCTCACGCAGCCCGGCACCGGTCGTGCGGATGAACCTGGCACGACGACGGAACTCGGCGAGAGTCCTCGCGCCGCAGAATCCCATGGCCGCGCGCAACCCGCCCTCGAGCTGGAAGAGCACGTCCCGGACGCTGCCACGGTAAGGCACCCGACCAACAATCCCTTCAGGAACGAGCTTGCTCTCGTTCTCCTGGAAGTATCGGTCGGCTGAACCTTCACGCATGGCGTCGAGCGAACCCATTCCGCGGTACACCTTGTAGCGTCTTCCTTCGAGCAGCACGTCCTCGCCAGGACTCTCATCCGTTCCGGCCAGCAGGTTACCCATCATCACCGTGCTTGCACCCGCCGCCAGGGCCTTGGCGACGTCACCTGAGTAACGAACTCCACCGTCCGCAATCAGGGGAACCCGACGCCGTTTCAGAACAGCAGCGCAGTCCATTATCGCCGAAAGCTGGGGTACGCCCACGCCGGCAACGACCCTCGTGGTACAGATTGAACCGGGCCCGACACCGACCTTGACCGCATCGCATCCGGCTTCGGCCAGAGCCAGCGCTCCTTCAGCCGTGCCGACGTTGCCCGCGACGAGTTGCAGGCGCGAAAAGCGCCTCCTCAGTTTCCGCATTGTAGTGATGACACGGGTCGAATGACCGTGTGCAGTGTCCACAACCAGCGCATCAACCTCGGCGTTGACCAGCGCTTCGGCCCTCACCAGAGCATCACGGCCTACTCCGATTGCCGCGGCAACCCTGAGCCGGCGAAGCCGGTCAAGGGTGGCGTTGGGATGCTCGACTCGCTTCAGGATGTCCTTGGTCGTAATCAGGCCCCTGAGCTTGCCGTCTGGCCCAACTATGGGCAGCTTCTCTATCCGATGCCGCCGGAGTATCTCGCGAGCATCGCGCAGAGTTGTGCCGACTGGTGCTGAAACCAGACCCTCGGAAGTCATCACGGCTCCGACCAGAGTCGTTTCGTCGTCCTCGAAAAGCAAGTCCCGCCGAGTGAGAATGCCCACAAGCCTACCCTCCTCGTCAACTACGGGCAGACCCGAGATACCCGCCCGCGCCATCCGCAAACGTGCCTCGGCGATGGTCTTGTCCGGAGCGATGGCAATCGGGTCGGCGACCATCGAGCTTTCGGCCCGCTTCACTCTGGACACCTCTGCTGCTTGGTCGGCGACCGACAGGTTCTTGTGAATAACCCCGATGCCGCCGGCCTGTGCCATCGCTATCGCCATACGCGACTCAGTCACCGTATCCATGGCCGCGCTGACCAGGGGTAGTTTCAGCTCGATACCACGACTGAAGTGAGTGGGTGTGGCTACCGAAGAGGGCAAGACTGCAGACCTAAGCGGAAGGAGCAGAACATCATCAAACGTGAGAGATTCCGGGATTCTCATGCCGATGTATCCTGTGGTCTTTCGCGCTCAGGCGACATGTCTTGCGATACCAAAGGCATCAGGCACTTACTCTCGTGTGGACTACTACGATGACAGATTCTGTGCACCGAACCACGCCTGGAAAGGTCTTGTCCGACTGGTGCGCCGTCTGCACCTTTCGTGCAGGCACGGCCGCTAGGCCGGCTGAACAGGACTCAGGGAGCAGCGAACCTGTTCGACAAGCTGAGCGAAGTCGTCGGGGGAGTGAACCGCCATCTCCGACAGGACGCTCCGGTCGAGTTCGATGCCAGCCTGTTTCAATCCGTAGATGAACCTGCTGTAGCTCATGTCGTGCAACCGGAGCGCGGCGTTTATCCGGGTGATCATCAAGCCACGGAAGACCCGCTTCTTCCGGCGCCGCTCCTTGTACGACGTAATCAGGCCGTGCATAACCTGCTGCCGCGCGGTCTTGTAAAGCCGCGACTTGCCGCCCCAGTAGCCTCTGGCCTGGTGCAACCACTTCTTACGGCGCTGCCGGGTGTAGGGACCTGTTGTTACCCTGGGCATTGTTCCTCCCTGCTATTTGTAGGGGACGAGCGTCGCCACCCGCTTTGCCAGCGTCCCTTTGAGTGCCGATTGGGCATGCAGCACTCGCTTGCGTCGTTTCGACTTGCTGGCGTTGTTGTGGCTCGTGCCACTGCGACGGTGGACGAACTTGCCCCGAGCAGTGCGCTTTATCCGTTTCTTCAGTGAACTGAGTGAACGCTGTTTCATCTTGGCACCAACATCATCTGTATTGACTTTCTGCCTTCCGTTGTCTGGCGAGCCTCACCTTCAAGCCGGGCGACGTCGGACAGGTCAGCAGCAATCTTCTGCATCAACCTCATACCCAGGTCGGCGTGGACGACCTCACGCCCCCGCAACCACAGAGTCACGCGAATTCGGTCCTTTTCAGCCAGGAACTCGCGCATCTTACGCAGCTTCACCTCGTAATCGCCCTGTCCGATTTTCATCTTCATGCGCATCTCTCTGACTTCGGTCTGGTGCTGCTTGCGTTTCGACTCGCGCTGTCGTGTCTTCTGTTCATACAGGTACTTGCCGAAGTCCATGATGCCGCAGACTGGCGGGTCTTCGTTCGGCGCGAGCATGACCAGATCGAGGTCCTGCCTGCGGGCCAGGCCCACCGCGTCGCGGGTCGGTAGAATGCCGATAGGCTTCTTGTCGATTCCGATAACGCGGACATAAGGTACTCGTATCTGCTCATTGACTCTGGGGCGGTCTTTGAAACCCTCTCTCGGTACGCGACTACTTTGTCCCGGGTACGTTGCATTCCTCCTTGATCTGGACTAGGGCGCTTTCAAACGGCAGTGCGCCAAGATTCCCTTTGCCGTGGCGACGCAGTGCAACCGCACCGGACTGCGCTTCGCGTGCACCTACCACGAACATGAACGGTATTTTCTGGCGCTCGGCTTCACTAATCTTGTGACTAATCTTATCGTTTTCCATGTCAATTTCAACTCTGAGTCCTTCGGCCTTGAGCCGGCCGGCAATGGTCGCGGCGTAGGCAGCCTCGGCATCGGTTACGGTCAGCACCTTCACCTGAACCGGCGCAAGCCAGGCAGGGAACGCGCCGGCGTAGTGCTCAACCAGTATGCCCATGAAACGCTCGATGCCGCCGAGGACTGTCCGGTGTACAAGATAGACCGGGTGGTGCTGACCATCCCGCCCCATGTAGTTGAGGTCAAACCTCGGACCTTCGTTGAAGTCAAACTGGCATGTCGGACACTGCCACTCTCGCCCCAACGAGTCGAGCAGCTTGATGTCAATCTTGGGGCCGTAGAATACCGCCTCACCCTCGGCTCGGCGATAGTCCAGGTTGCTGCGCTCCAGCGCCCGGACCAAAGCTTGCTCCCCGATGGTCCATTGCTCGTCGGTGCCGAGATAGCGGTCGCAGTGCCTCGGATCGCGCACCGACAAATCAACCCGAAACTGCTCGAAGCCGAGCGTCCGCAGCATCCGAACCGACAGGCCGACCACGCCGAATACCTCGTCTTCCACCTGCTCCGGGGTACAGAAGATATGGGCGTCGTCCTGAGTGAATCCGCGCACACGCATCATGCCGTGCAGGACACCGGACCGCTCGTGCCGGTAGACCGTTCCCCATTCGCCCATTCGCAGCGGCAGGTCCCGGTAGGAGCGCACGCGCGTCCGGTAGATGAGCATATGACCCGGGCAGTTCATCGGCTTGAGGACGTACTCCTCCGGGTCGACCGGCACGATGTACATGTTCTCCCTGAAGTAGTCATAGTGACCGGAACGACGCCAGAGCGCGCCCCGAGCGATGTGTGGCGTTGTAACAAGCTGGTACCCTGCCGCCAGGTGCTCCTGCTCCCAATACTGCTGCAACACACGCCGTACGACAGTGCCCTTAGGATGCCAGAATACCAGACCTGCTCCTGCGTCTTCGTGGAAACTGAACAGGTCCAGCGCCGGGCCGAGTTTGCGATGGTCTCGCCGTCGTGCCTCCTCAAGCATCTGCAGGTGCGCCTTGAGCAGTTCTTTCGACGGGAACGCCACCCCATAGACACGTGAGAGCATCCGGTTCTTCTCATCAGCACGCCAGTAGGCGCCGGCCACACTAAGGAGCTTGACCGCCTTGATGTAACCGGTGTGAGGTACGTGCGGGCCCCGACACAGGTCAACGAAGTCGCCCTGCTCGTAGACTGAGACGTACTCGTCCGCAATCGCGGCGACAATCTCCTCTTTATATATCTCGCCCCGAGCGGCAAAGAGCTTGATCGCTTCGTCGCGCGCAAGCAGCCGGCGCACGAACGGTATCTTCTGCCCAGCCAGGTCCAGCATCCGGGCCTCAATCCTCTCCAGGTCGGTCTCGGTGAAAGGTGTCGCCTCGTCGAAGTCATAGTAGATCCCCTCAGGCACGGCTGGGCCGATAGTCACCTTGGCCTCAGGATATAGCTGCTTCACCGCCTGGGCCATGAGATGCGAAGCCGAGTGCCAATATACGTCGCGTCCCTGGTCGGAGTCGAATCGCACTGGTTCTACCGTGCTATCGGCCTGGAGTTGTGACGAAAGGTCAACCAAGTGTCCGTTTACCCGGGCCGCCAGTGCGTCTTTGTCTTTGAGTACCTCGGCAACGGTCACGCCCGGCGCAAACTGCCGGGTAGAGCCGTTGACAGTGACGTTAATCACGATGCAATCATACTGGGCAACTCCGGACTGTCAATCCATGCTCCGACTTGCCGGTCTACTTGGTGACCATCGAACTCGCGGCTGGTGCCCCAGAATCCGCAGGTAAGCGCAGCCTGTGCATTGCCATGTAGCATGGAAGTA
>CAZQFS010000031.1:0-25444 GCA_964592755.1 uncultured bacterium
GACCCGAAATCCGCCGACGGGTTTCGGTCATGTCCCGCGCCCGGCGTGTACTTCGTGCGGCTGGAAACGCGAGGCGTGCGCATCGGCAGTAAGGTGGTGCTGACAAAGTAGTCTGGCGGCCCGCAGTCAGTCGGCGCAGCACAGGACTCCTGCCGCGCTGCGGACTGCGCAGAAGTGGCCGCGCAGGCACTAACAGCGCGACGAGGATGTAGCAGAGTCACGCCCTGCCCGAGCAGGTCAGAGAAACCGGTCTTGCGGCACGGGCACAGGCCGCCGCTACCTGTTGCACCGTCTTTGTTCGACCTGAATGCCGGACCAAGCAGCATCCGGCGCAGGCTGCGCGTTCTAAGTAGCCTATCTACGTGCCTTGGGCATTCGCTGCGGCTTCCGCGCGTGCGTTCGGGCCTGCCTGGGGGAGCGACTCGGGGAGTCGTTCCCCCGGCCAGTCGCGACAGCGGGACGTCTGCCGGTCAGGAATGCGGGTTGGAAGCCGGTTGTGGCAGCAGGCCACAGGCTGTTTCAAGGTGCGGGTTGGAAGCCGGTTCCAAGAGCAGGCCGGTTCGCGTTGTGGCCTGCGTGCGCGTCGTCGGTTCAGACAGCAGGTTGGGTTCTGGGTGCGACAGCAGGTCTGGGTGCGGCTGCGGCTGCAGGCGCGCCGAAGAGGGCGAGGCGCCTGGCACTGCGGCGGTGGTTGGCCGGCAGCCGCAGTTGCCGCGGATGATGCCCCTTTGGGCCGATTCCCTGCGTCATTACCCTGTGACACTGTCGCTGTGCCATAACAACGCTGGTGACAGGTTTGACTTGGGCCATCCTTCGGCTATCGTTTCACCCTTGAAATCACTGAAAGTCGCCGGCACAGGCAGGGCATTGCCGGCGCGCGTGCTGACCAACTTCGAGCTGGAGAAGATGGTCGATACAAGCGACGAGTGGATAGTTGAACGCACCGGCATCAGAGAACGCCGTATCGCGGACGAGAAGACCGCAACTTCTGACCTGGCTGCCGATGCTCTGGTCAAGGCGTGTGCCCGGGCCGGGCTGAAGCCCGAAGACCTCGACACCATCATCGTCGCGACCTCGACACCGGACACGGTCTACCCGGCCACTGCCTGTTGGGTCCAGAAGCGGCTCGGCATCTCGGGCAGCGCCGCGTTTGACGTGAGCGCGGGTTGCTCCGGATTCCTCTTCGGCCTGGAAATCGCCGCCAATCTGCTCGCGGCCGGCTCGGGCACCAAAGTCGGCGTGGTCGGGGCTGAAGTGATGTCCAAAGTCGTAAACTGGCAAGACCGCGCGACCTGCGTGCTGTTCGGTGACGGCGCGGGCGCGGCTGTCGTCGTTCCGGGAAACGGCCGCAGCGGGCTGCTCGCCTCAAATTGGGGCTGTGACGGCAACCTGGCGCCGCTGCTCTATCAGCCGGCCGGTGGCACCCGCCTGCCTACAAGCCGGGAGACGCTTGCGCACAACCAGCAATTCGTCCACATGGAAGGGAATCAGGTCTTCAAGCACGCGGTGCGGGCCATGGGCTCTTCCGCGCGCAAGGCCCTGCAGGATGCGGGCGTGACGAAAGACAACATAAAACTGCTGATTCCCCACCAGGCCAACATGCGCATCCTCGAGGCAACCAGGGAGCGTACTGGCATTCCGGCCGAGAAGATGCTCGTCGTGGTGCACAAGTACGGCAACATGTCAGCAGCCACGATTCCGGTCGCCCTTGACGAGGCTTGCGAGCAAGGCAGGATTGCAGAAGACGACCTTGTCCTGCTGACCGCGTTCGGCACCGGCTTTACCTGGGCTGCCGGGGTCCTGCGCTGGTGAGACCAGCAGGCCGCAGAGAAGTCTCAACGGCCGGTGTCCCGGCTGATGGCCGGAGCTTGCAGCCTGCCTTGTCTATCGCTATACTGCTGTGCCGTGTCGGCACAGCCAACCCGGAATCTTCTGTCCGCTAGTTCAGTTCCCGCGAACAGCGCCCCGGCCACGAGCAACCGCGCCTCGGCGTGGTCCTTTGGCCTGGGTCCAAGGAGGCAAGCGTGAAGATATTCATTGACTCGGCAGATATCAACGAAATCCGTGAAGTAGCCGGCTGGGGAGTTCTGGCCGGCTGCACGACCAACCCAAGCCTGGTCTGCAAGACCGGCCGACCGTTCAAAGAGTGCGTGAAGGACATCCTCGGCGTGGTCGAGGGGCCGGTTTCCGTGGAGGCGGTCGCAACTGATGCCGCGGGCATGACCAGAGAGGGCGAGGAGTGGGCCAGACTCGACCCGGACAAGGTTACCATCAAGATACCGATGACGGTCGAGGGCCTGAAGGCGGTGCGCCGCCTGACAGAACAGGATATCAAGACCAACGTGACCCTGGTCTTCTCGACGAATCAGGCTCTGCTCGCGGCGCACGCGGGCGCGACGTTCATCAGCCCGTTTGTCGGTCGCCTCGACGACATCTCGCACGACGGCATGGAGCTGATTCACGACATCGTCGAGATGATTGACTCTTACGGCTTCGACACCGAGGTAATCGCGGCGAGCATCCGTCATCCACTGCACGTCATCGAGTCGCTTCGGGCAGGCGCTCACGTTGCCACGATTCCCTATGACGTGCTGATGAAGATGGTGAAGCATCCGCTGACCGATGCGGGCGTCAGGAAGTTCTACGAGGACTTCCAGAAGATACCGCAGCCGAAGTAACAGGGGGGGGGAGCTATGCCGATTATTGACTCGACGACCGGGCAAGTCAGGAAAACCGCGGGCATGGCCGAGCTGGTTCAGGCGGCAAACCTGATGCGCGGATACGACCTGGTCTCTTTGTGTGCGGCCGGGTCCGGGCACGCGGGCGGCACGCTTTCCATTATGGACATCACCGCGGCGCTCTACCTGAATGTGGCGCGGCTTGACCCGGCGAACCCGTCCTGGCCGGACCGGGACCGTATCATCTGGTCCACCGGGCACAAGGCGCCAGCGCTCTACCTCGGTCTGGGCATGGCCGGGTTCTTTCCGGTCGAGGACGTGGTGCTGCTGCGCAAGCTGTACTCCCGGTTTCAGGGGCACCCGCACTGGCTCAAGCTGCCGGCGGCGGAGATTTCCTCCGGCTCGCTGGGCCAGGGGCTTTCGGTCGCGGTAGGCGTCGCCCTGGCCGGACGGATGGACCACCGGGATTACCGGGTCTACTGCCTGACCGGCGATGGCGAACATCAGGAAGGCCAGATCTGGGAAGCGGTCATGGAGGCCGGGGCATACAAGCTGGACAACCTCTGCTGCATCGTGGACAAGAACCGGCTGCAGATTGACGGCTGGGTCAAGGACGTGATGAACATCGACCCCCTGGCCGACAAGTACCGGTCGTTCAACTGGCACGTCATCGAGATTGACGGCCACAACATGCAGCAGATTCTGAAGGCGTTCGAGAAGGCCGCCATGTTCAAGGGTCAGCCGACCGTGATTATCGCCAACACGACCAAAGGCAAAGGCGTGGACTTCATGGAGAACGTGGCCGGCTGGCACGGCAAGGCGCCAAGCCACGACCAGATGGTGCAGGGCCTGAAGCAGCTCAATCTTGAGTTCCGGATTGACCACAAGAAGCTGCTCAAGCGGGCTGAGGAGTACCAGGCCGAGGTGACTGCCAAACTGATGTCAAAAGTGCCGTCGTTCTCGCGCAACTTCTTCTGGAACTCTCAGCCGGTGATGAAAGTCGAGATGAAGCCGACCCGGCTCGGGTTCGGCGAGGCGCTGGAAAAAGCCGGAGCCGACCGGCGCACCGTGGCCATCGGGGCGGACATCTCCGGCTCGATTGCGATTGCCCGGTTCTTTGAGTGCGACCCGGAGCGGTGCGATCGGTGGATTTCGGTCGGCATCGCCGAGCAATCCGGCACGTGCGTGGCCGCGGGCCTGGCCAAGGAAGGCAAGCTGCCCGTGTTCGGGACTTATGGCGTGTTCGCCGCGGGCCGCAACCTGGACCAGCTCCGCACCACGGTCTGCTATGGCAACTTCAATGTGCTCGTGGCCGGCGCGCACGGCGGCGTCTCGGTCGGCCCGGACGGTGCCACTCACCAGGCGCTCGAAGACCTGTTCCAGATCTGCGGCCTGCCCGGGATGAACGTATCGGTGCCCTGCGACGCGCCGGAGACCAGGCGGGCGACCGAGCATCTGCTGATGGAAGTCAAAGGTCCGAAGTACATCCGGTTCGCGCGTGAGGCAACTCCGGTCGTCACCCGGCCGGACACACCCTTTGTCTTGGGCGTGCCCAACATCTACCGTTTCCGGGGCGAGCAGCCGAACTTCATTGATGCTTTCGAGGTGAAACTGTCGAGCGAGTACAAGGATGAACACGAAGACCTGGCGGTTGTCGCGTGCGGGCCGATGGTGCCCGAGGCGATGCGCGCCGCCTGGATACTCAAGACCGACTTCGGTCTCGAAACCCGGGTCATAAATCTGCACACATTGAAGCCGCTTCCCGTCGAAGCACTGGTCAGGGCCGCGGCCGAGACCGGCATTGTCGTCACCGCAGAAGAACACCAGGTCGGCGGACTGGCCAACTGGGTGTCGCATGCCCTTCACGCCGCACCCGAGCTCTACGGCGTGCCGGTTGCATTCGGCGCGGTCGGGGTGAAAGACCGGTTCGGCGAGTCGGGCCAGCCCTGGGAGCTTTTGTGGGAGTTCGAGGTATCGGGCGAGCACATCGCAGCCAAGGCGAAAGAACTGGCCGACTTCGTGAAGGAACACAAGGCCAGGCCCAGGACCGCCAAGCCCGCGGCCAGGAAGCCGGCAGCGAAGAAGCCTGCCGCGACGAAGAAGACCAAGGCGACCGGCGGCGAGTAAGCCGGCAGCACAAAGGACCCAGACATGAGACTCGCAGAACGGATGTCACGGCTCGGAACCGAAACCGCCTTCGACTGCCTTTGCCGGGCCAGGGCACTCGAGTGCAAGATGGATGTCGTGCATCTGGAAATCGGCGAGCCGGACTTCGCTACACCGGCGCACATCCGCGAGGCGGCCAAGCAGGCACTTGACGAAGGATACACCCACTACGGCCCGTCGGCCGGGCTGCCCGAGCTGCGCGCGGCGATTGCCGAGTATGCGGGCCGGCTGCGCGGAGTTCGCTTCCGCGACGAACAGGTGGTGGTCACGCCCGGGGGCAAGCCGGTCATGGCGTTTGCCATCATGGCCCTGGTCGAGGAAGGGGATGAGGTCATCTACCCCAACCCCGGGTTCCCGATTTACGAGTCGATGATTGAGTACATGGGCGGAAGGGCTGTGCCGATTCACCTGCGCGAGAGCCGGCAGTTTCGGCTCGATGCCGAGGAACTGGCCGCGCTCGTCAATCCCCGCACCAAGCTCATCATCATCAATTCACCCCAGAACCCGACCGGCGGAGTTCTGACGCGGGAGGACCTGCGGCTGGTCGCCGACACCGCCCTCGAGCACAACGTCTGGATACTGGCCGACGAAATCTACTCAGAAATCCTCTATGAGGGCCAGTTCGAGTCGATCGCCCGGTTCCCGGAAATCCACCACCGGCTGATTATCCTCGACGGGTTCTCCAAGACGTTTGCCATGACCGGCTGGCGGGTCGGATACGGCATCATGCCCAAAGAGATGGCCGACAAACTGGCCCGGATTCAGACCAACACCAACTCCTGCACCGCGACCTTCAGCCAGCGCGCCTGCATTCAGGCGCTGACCGGCCCGCGGGAGCCGGTGGCACAGATGGTCGAGGAGTTCCGCCGCCGCCGCGACTTCATCGTCAAAGGACTCGCCGCCATCCCCGGGTTCCGCTGCACCATGCCGCTCGGCGCATTCTATGCCTTCCCCAACATCCAGGACACGGGCCTCGACTGCAAGGTTCTGGCCGACCGTCTGCTTGAGGAGAAAGGCGTTGCCTGCCTGGCCGGCACCTGTTTCGGCAAGCACGGCGACGGATTCCTCCGCTTCAGCTATGCCAACTCGACCGAGAACATCGAGAAAGCCCTGGTCCGAATCAGACAACTGCTCAGCAAGGCCTAGCCATGGCCGGGGCAGCCAGCCCCACTGATGCGTCTTTCCGGTGACATTACCGGCCAGACGGTGAGTCGTGCGCAGGTCTCAGAGTCGCTCGTCCGCCTGGGACAGCTCGACTTCGACGACTTCCGGCTCCTGCCAGCGGACGCGGTGCGACATGTCCTGGCCGACATGGCTACGCGCGACGACTGGCGGCTTGCCCTAAACAACACGCCGCACATCCTTGTCCACTTCCGCCGCTTCTGCCCGGGTTTCTCATTCGCCATTGGCCATGCCTCACTGGCGGAAATCGAGTCTGCCCAGTCCCGCCTCGTCCTGCGCCATGCTCCTCTGCTCCTGCGTGAAAAGTGCCCGCCGCTGTACGACATCCTGCCCTGGCACGACTGGGACTTCTCGATTGTGACGAGAAGGTTCCCGCTCTGGAAGACCCGGTTCCTTCTCGCCGGCGACGGGACTACCGTGGTGCTGCCCAGATGCCGCAAGTCGGCTGGGGTCTTTGTCTTCGAGCCCTCAACCACACTCGCCCGCTACATCCAGCGCAAGGCAGAATTGGAGAGAGTCAAACGCTTCCGCCCCATCCCTGCTTCCCTTCCTCTTTCCCTTCCTGATGCCTCCACCGACCTCGCCATTATCGGCTCGATGCCGCAACTGAACGCCGAAGAATGGAACCTGGTTGCGCGAGAGGCGCTGCGCGTCGCGCGGGATGTCCTCGTTATCGAGAACAACCCGCTTGCGCCCGCCCTGCCTGACAACAGGCTGTCGGGGCTCGTCTTCAGGCCCAACACGGTTCGCGTCACCGGTCTTGGCCTGCGCCGCTGCTGGTGGCTACTGCGGCAGGGGCAGACCAGGCGCTGACTGCGACTGGGCCGGAGCGCACGCCGCCGGCTCAGGCCAGAGGTTGATGGTTGTCTTCGGGCTGGTGTTTGAGCAGACCGAGCGACAGAAGCATCCCTCTTACCTGCTCGCGGATGAGGTCGCGGACACGCCGGAACTCGTCCATCTCCTTGCCGTGCGGGTCCGGGATTTGCCAGCCAATGACCCTGGCCCCGGGCAGGAACGGGCAGTCTACCTCGCAGCCCATGGTCACCAGGTAGTCCCACTTGCCTGCGGCCAGGCGGTCAAAGCCCTTGGGCCGGGCCTGGGAAAGGTCGAGCCCGACCTCCTGCATCACCGTGACCGCCTCGGGTGCAACTCTGTCGGCCGGCGCCGACCCGGCGCTCGCGCATTCCACGTCCCGGCCCAGATTCTGGCAGAATGCCTCAGCCATCTGGCTCCGGCACGAATTACCGACACAGGCGAAAACAATGCGGGTCACGGGCTGGGGTGTCCTGACAAGGCCGACCATGAGCTTGGTTTCACGAACGCATTATAGGCCGTGCCGGACAGGGTGTCCAGTAGACAAGCCGGGCTTGGCGCAGTGCCAGCCCGTCTGGCAATCGCAACCGATTCTTAGGTCTGCCGCGACAGCGGGCGTTGACCAAGTGTGTGCGAGAAGACCGGGAGCCTGAGGAACACCCGTCCTTCGTGCCTTTCGTGGCTTGATGTCGGGTTCCGGAACGACAACCGCAGTTGACACCGGTCGGCCATGCTCGGATAATCTTCTTTCCGTATCCCCAAGAGAGGAGCAACCTAGTGAAAGTAAGACCTCTGTTCCCGGCCGGCGCGCTGGCATTGTGCCTGGTTGCGGCCGGGTGTCTGACACCGGTGCAGATGCAGAAGATGCAGGAAGCAGCAGGGACCTATTCGATGTCTCCCAACTTCGACCTGAGCCGGATGTGGCGGGTTGCGGTGCTGCCGCCGAGCACAAGCCTGGCCGACGTGCCGACCGGCCCGCTCTACGACCACGCCGGGCTGGCCCTGATGCGGACAACCAAGGTCATCCTCGTTGACCGGACCGAGGTGGAGCGCATCCTGCAGGAACAGCAGTTCTCGGTCTCAGGTGCGGTGGATGCGTCCACCGCGGCCCGACTGGGCAGGTTGATGGGCGCGGAGGCGGTTATGGTCGTCAACGTCAACTCGGTCAAGCACGATGACTTCTTCTCCGACTCCCCGGACCAGCGCGATGCAAAGCTGTACGTGAAAATCATCCGCGTTGAGACCGCAGAGGTGCTTTACTACTCGCAGGGCGAGGGGTCGAGTTTCGAGGGTGCGGACGCGGCGTTGCAGGCTGCGCTCGACGTGGCAATGAATCCAATGGTCGTGAAAGGCAGGCAGCAGTGATGAGAAGCAAAGACAGATGCGTGGTCGGCCGGTGTGTCCCGTACCGGCAAACTGCGTTCATCCTGGTATTCGGGCTGGTGCTGCTCGCAGGCTGCGCCACAACCGGAACCGTGGGCACAAGGTCGGTGACCGGCACGCAGCCGGTCGCCCCGCTTCCGACCGAGGAAGTTCCTTTCACCGCGCCGGTCCCGCTCGGGCCGGTGTCGGCGCCGGGCGACGTGGCCGAACCGGTGCCGGGCGGCACGGTTGACTGGTCGGGCAAGACGGTCCGGGCGCGCGGCACCGGGGTGATGGACCCGGGCAACATGAACAAGGCCCAGGCCCGACTGATGGCCGAGCGGGCCGCGGTCGTGGTCGCCCAGCGCAACCTGCTGGAGATTGTCAAAGGCGTGCGGGTTGACTCCGATACCCGGGTGCAGAACTTCATGACCGACTACGACGTGGTCTACACCCACGTCGAAGGCATCGTCAAAGGCGCGCGCCAGCTCGGCCCGGCCCGGTACGACTCGGTCGCCGGTACGGTTGAGGTCGAGCTCGAGATGCCGATGTACGGGGACAGCAGCCTGGAGCAGGTCCTGGCCCCGGTGCTCGGGCCCTCGGGTGCGGTTTCGGCCGCCGGACTTTCTCCCCGCGTGCGCGAGTTCTTTGAGCAGTACGGCGGGCTGGTGATGGACGCCGGCAACACCGGGCTGAAACCGGCACTCTTCCCACGAATCTACGACGAGGATGGCAACCTGCTGCTCGACACCAAGGACTATCTCCGCTACGCCGGCAAGACCGGCCAGGCCGCGGTGCAGTTCGTCCGCGCCCTTGACGATGTGCTCGGCAGCAACCGGTTCGGCAATCACCCGCTGGTACTGAAGGTGAAGCAGGTGCGCGGCAAACTCGGCACCGACATCGTCGTCAGCAAGCTGGACGCGGACAAGCTGAAGTGGCTCAAGGACGGGGCCAGGTACCTGTTCGACGCCGGCCGGTTCCTCGTCAAGCTGATGTTATAGGAGCGGCAGCATGAAGCACAGCCGACCCCCCATTTTCCGCGGCCGGGCCCGGTATCCTGAGCTCGGCGGTCTGGCCGTTTTCTTCTGCGTTGTGTCGGGCTGCTTCTCTCCGGTGTACGTGCCGCCGCCGGCCCGGACTGCGGCGACCCCGGGCCAGACCGGCCAGGAGGTTGTCCTCGCCGGCGGCGAGGGAACCGAGGTTTTGGCCGAGGGCGCGGCTGCCCTGACCGAGCACGGCGGCGCCGACATCGCCCGCGACCACGCCCTCAAAGACGCCCTGCGCAAGGCGGTGGAGCAGGGTGTCGGGACCCTGGTTTCGTCCGAGTCGCGGGTGCAGAACTTCCAGCTTCTCTCGGACCGTATCTACTCCCAGGCCAGCGGCTATGTCTCGTCTTACCGGGTCATTTCCGAAAGCCGCGAAAGCGGGCTGTACCGCGTCGTAATCCGGGCCCGGGTCAAGCTCGAACGGATTGAGGACGACCTCTCGGCCATCGGCATCCTCTTGAGCGAGCAGGGCCGGCCGCGCATCATGGTCGTGGTCAAAGAGCTGGAGAACCTGGACGACGTCCTCGTGGACGACCGGATGATGTCCCAGGAGATGATTGAGACGATGATGGTCGACGCGTTTCAATCCCGGGGTTTCCCGGTCGTGGACGCGGCCACGGTGCGCCAGAACCTGGCAAAAGAGCAGCTCAGGAAAATCCTCGAAGGCGACCTTGCCGCGGCCCGGCTCATCGGGATGAAGACCGGAGCCGAAATCGTGGTCGCGGGCACGGCCCAGCGTTCGAGCGCGACGAAGAACCTGCCCTACGCGGGCGGCACAACCGAGTTCTTCAAGGTGAGGATGAGCGTCCGGGCAGTGAACGTGGCAACCGCAGAAGTGGTCGCGGCCTCGGCCCTGACCCGCGAGCTGCCGTTCAGCCAGGACCAGGCCCGCAAAGAAGCCGCGGACTCGGCCAGCGCCGAACTCATGGCGAAAATCCTGCAGGGCTGGAAGCGACGCGCCAACGTCACCCAGATTGCTGCCGCCAATGCCGACTTTGCCCGCGCCCAGAAACTCAAGTCGGAAATCCTCGCCCGGGTGCGCGGCGTGACAAGCGTGGTGCAGCGCGACCTGGTCGGCTCGACCGCGCTGCTCGAAGTCGTGTCCGAAACCTCGTCCCAGGAGGTGCTCGACGACCTGACCACGCGCGGCCTTGCCGTTCCGTTCACGGTGCGCGGACTTGAGGGCAACCGGATAGAAATCACTTTCACCGACAAACCCGAACCGGAATAGGGGAAACTGATGCGAGAAACCAGATTACCGAACGTGGTTCTGCGGCTGCCGGCACTGCTGCTTGTGCTCCTCAGTGCCGGATGCGAAGTAGACAAGTACTCGACCCTGGTCGTCACCGGCCAGGTGGCCAGGACCCTTGCCCCGGAAAGCAACACCGCCTCAATCCTGCTGGGCGAGGCCACGGTCCAGAACATTCTCCAGGACGACTGGCTGAGCACGCCCGACCCGACCGATACTTCGTTTGGAATCAGCGTGTTTCCGGCGACCATCACCCCGGTCGGCGACGCCACGGTCAAGCTCAACTCAAGCACGGTGGCGAAGAGGCTGCCCGGCATCTTCTTTGCGCCGGCCCTTGACCTTCAGTACAAGACCCGTTACGACCTTGAGGTGAAGCTCGACGACGGCCGCCGCGTCACCGCCTACGCCTTCCTGCCGGACAGCTTCTCGCTTGTCGTCCCCCGGCCCGGCGACTCGCTCCGCATCGAGACGGAGACCCTGCGCGTAGTCTGGACCAGGTCAGACAGCGCGCGCACCTACGTCGTGGGCATAACCCCGGCCGACTCGCTCAGCACGGCTCAGGGCTGGAGCGGCTCGCGAACCGACACCTTCTGCCTGGTCCCGCTCAGCGCGTTCCAGGACTCGCTCGGCGTGGCGGTGCCGGGCAACTATCAGGTCAGCGTCACTGCCGTCAACGGCGGCTGGAAAAAGGGCGGGCTGGACCTGCTCTTTGCCGGCGGCAACTTGAGCGGCGCGGTCGGGCTGTTCGGCTGCGCGGTCTACGCCCGGCCGGTCGCCTTTGTCGCCCGCTAAGCACGAGGAGAGGACAACCCCAGGTACTCTCTCCGCCTGAAGCAGTCAAGCGACCGGCTCATCAGATGTGTCCCAATCCCGGGACTGGCTGCCACGAGCGACACGAAGTCCGAGCCGAGAGCCAGAAGCCCGAAGAGCACCAACTCCTTCGTGCCTTTCGTGCTTCTCGCGGCTCAGTGTCGGGTTCCGCTGGCACAGAGCGTCCTGACCATCACCTATGCCGGCGGAAACCAGCGCGAGATTGAGTACCACGTTCACGTGGAAAACGGCACAACCTGCTGGAGCGAATACTACTTCAACGGCGAGCTCTACGGCAGGAAATAGCGCGCCGGTTGTTGCCTGCGCCTCCTCGCGCTGAGCCTGCCTAAAGACGCGGCTGAGCCGCCGACGCGGCGAGCCGAACTCAAGTGGCAAGACCGCGCCGCGAAAGCCAAAGTCAAGGCCGCACACAAGACCGCGACAAGAAGCAGCCTGAAAGCCCGCTCAACAAGACAGACAACGGCTTAAGCAACTGCTCAACCAATGGCTCAGGCAACTGCTCAGGCCGTTGCTCGGGCGGCTGCTCCAGCAACCGCTCGCGGCAATGCTCGACTTAGTGCCCGAAGCAGGACAAGCGCCAAAGCCCGGCGCAAAACCAAGCCAGCAACCCGGCCAAGAACGCGCTCAGATACCGTATAGGGAACGGCCTCCCGGCAGCCACCCCCTCGGGATTTCGGGGACATCTGACCTGTCCCCAAAATACAGCCCCGCTCAGTTCTCAGGCTTCGGGCGCAGCGGCGGCGGTGTATCGTCTATCTGACTCCTCTGTTGCACAAATCAGACACGGCCCCTCAACGGTCAATCTGGCGTAACGCCTAACACGCCTGACCACGGACGGTTACGTCGCCGTCCTCCGAACGTATTCCTGGCACGCCTCCTGCTCCAGTCTTACTCGTAATGAGAACAGCAGAGTGCCCGAAGCAAACGATGCGAGAGAAGAGACTGGACGCCGAAGGCGAGCCCTGTCTCACTCTAGCCGTCTCCGGACACAACGGCGGCACCGAGCCAAAGACGAATCGAGACGAGAAGCATGGGTGCTTTGCTCACTCGGAAGGAACCAAGATGAGAAACATCCTGACAGCGGTGCTCTGTGCGGCGGCGTGCCTCGCGTCTGCCGCCTCGGCGATGGAGGTGCGAACCTCCACATGGGCCCGAGGAACAGTCTTCGAGTTCTACTTCTCAGCAGACGAATGCAGGCAGTTGATTGCGAGTCCGGCTTTCGCCGACCAGAAGGCCCGCGAGATATTCCTGAATATGTCCACGACTTCGGGCGTAATCGAGCTCTCGAATGGCGGACCTGACGTTCTCGGTCTCGAAGCTATTTCCAAGCCGGTTGGGCTGCTGATTGCCCAAGGCGTCTTGGCGAGGAAGCTGCGGAACTTGGCCAAGGACGTTGTTGCCGAGTACGGAAACGGCGAACCCATTCCATGGTCGCTACCGCTCAAGAGGCTGGACGCGCTTGCCAGAGTTATCGGGCTGTGATCATCCGAAACAGGAATGGAGCAACGACAATGAGAGCACTTGTAGCAGTACTAACAGCCTTGATGGTCGCCGGCTCGGTTCAGGCCGGACTGCTCGGCGACCTAGGGCGACTTGTTGGCGGCAGTGGCGAAGATATCGGCAAGGCCGCTCTAGAACGGCTTCAACGTGAGGCGGGATACAAGGTCCTGCGCAGCATTCTCTGGAATGCGGGATACAACGGCGCGGACGATTACGCCAACGCGGTCAAGGCTCTGGTTGAGTACCACGACTGGGGTGCGGCTACAGCCGCGTTCTTCGCCGGGCTGGACACGGACGGCTCAGAAGAGGCGAGGAACGTGCTGCGCACGATGTACGCGGCGGCGGTCACCGTGCGGTTGACCAACGCAAGTGTTGCCAATGAGGTCGTGACGTTCGTTGAGTACATCAACGCCCGGTACAGCTTCTAGAGTCGTGAGCATCAGCATGGCGGCACCGAGCCTTGGACGAGAAAAACCGGCCCCTTCGGTGCACGTGGGGTCGAACTGGAGGAAGAGATGACCGCAAAGTCCATCGTCCTGACGGCAGCCTGCGCCGGGCTCCTGCTCGTTGGCAGTATGGCGCAAGCCCAGACCGACTACGTTCTGCAGAACTACGAGCAGGGCGGGACAGGCTACGTCCCGCTCTTTGGCGATTCGTCATACTCATACACCATCGCCACCGGCAACAATGCCATCGGCATCATGTACTGGTCTGTGCCGCCGGTAGTTGCACCGGGGATGACCTGTCGGGTCAGGGTCAAGTGGCTTGTCTGGACTGACCACGTGCCCGTTACCTATGTGAACTACTTCGGCGACTGGAATCCGAACACCGAACTCGCGCAGAGCGCAATGTATGGCGGGATACCCAATCCAGGCGACGTGTTCGCAGATACATTCAGCTTCACGGCGCCGACCACACCCGGCTGGCATCGAATCCGGTTCATGTGGTACTTGGCGTACGGCCCCATACCGAGCTTCTACGGAGCATCAGACAGTGTCCCACACGGCTTCAGTGAGCTTGTCTTCCATGTTGGCTACCCGATACAGGGAGTCGCGGACCAACATGGCGGGACTCCCGCACGAACCTATACTGCCAGCGCGAGGAGCGTCCCTAGTCTGTTTCGGAGAACGACCCGAATCAGCTACAATGCCCCCAAAACAGGTCGGGTTGAACTGAACATCGCGGATGAGTCTGGACGCATAGTGCGGCGTCTGTCGCCGGGGGTCCAGCAAGCGGGTCATCACAGCGTTCAATGGGACGGCCGCGATGATGCCGGTGTCAGGCTGCCAGCGGGGACGTATCAATGCTCGGTTCTCGCCGGAGGCGAACCGGCGATGACAAAGACCGTGCTGCTTGACTGAGCCGACGCCCAGGTGCACGAGGGGCGGGCCGAGACCCGCCCCCATGCCCTTGACCGAGCCTCAAACCTATGGTATTGATACAATGTACTATGACGCCAACTAGACTCGTGCTTTCCCTGCTGCTGGCGGCGGCATCGTCGGTGCGGGCAGCTGAGCACTCGCCGGTGACGGCAACCGTGCTCTGGGAGCGCGGCTACCTCCACGTCACGGCCGCGGAGATGACTGGAGACTCAACCGACGAACTCGTAATCGTGGAGAACGATGCTTTTCTAGAACCACGGAGCCAGAACCTGAAGGCGGTGGGTGGCACCAGGCAGGTGGCGAGCGGGACCTTCGACTGGAGGTCTTCGGCAGGAGCATATGGGCCGGACCGCGTATGGGCGACATTCGTCCGTCACGACTCCCTCTTCTGCTACGACGCATGGCCGAGACGCGAGGTGTTCATCGTCCGAGGAGAGGACGTGGCAGATCCTCCTGGATGGGATGGCGCCGGCGATGTTGTGAGAATGGAGGACTTGGATGGCGACGGAGACGCGGACGCTCTGGCCATCTTCGGAGCCTCGTGGGACATGAAGCCTCGAGGACTCACTGCCGTCGATTGGGCGACGGGCACGCCGCTGTGGTCTTTCAGGTTTGGCCCAATTGCCGGCAGGAATGAGGTATCCGTCGTGGACATCGACGGGGACGGCCGCAAGGAGGTTCTGCTCGGCTCGTTCGCGGCCGGTAACGGCAACATCGATAACGGTTCTGACGACCTTCATACCTACGTGTTTCTGCTTGAAGGGAGCGGTCAACTCAGGTGGCGAACTCCCATCGGCCGCTTCTCCTCGTTCGTAAGGACCTTTGTGGTCAAGGACCCACGGACGGCGAGGCCGCTCATCGTTGCTGGTGAAATAGGAAACCTAGCCGGCGGTCGACGTACCGATAGTCTGTTTCTACTGGAGCCGGACAGAGGCCGAATCGTAGCGCGCGTCCAACCGGGAGGTTTGACGGGTGGAATCGCGGTTGCTGCGGATGACCGAGACAATGCCGTAATAGCCGTAGGCGGGGCGGACGACACCCTGCGGCTCTTTGACCTTGGTCTTCGCCCTATACGAAAGGCAGCGTTGCAGGCAACCGGCGCTGGTCACATCCGCGCTGGGCGATTCACGGGGAGTCGTCGGATGGAGCTGGCCGTCTTGACGACGAGTGGTTTTCTGAAGCTCTACGACCTGCAGCTCAAGGAGATATCCAGCATATACGTGGGGAACCTGTGGGACATGTACCATGTGCGCAACGTTGGCGGTGACAGGCTCCTTATCAGCAGATACGGTCGCGGCGAACTGGACAAACCCGTCTGGAGCCTTATTGAGTTCCGAGCGTCGACCACCAGTAGCGCTGTCCCGTTGAACGCCGTCCTCGGCGGCGCGGCATCTCTGCTGCTGTTGA
This sequence comes from uncultured bacterium, assembly GCA_964592755.1. GTDB lineage: Bacteria > Hydrothermota > Tepidihabitantia > Tepidihabitantales > Tepidihabitantaceae > CAZQFS01. The sequence goes on from CAZQFS010000031.1 coordinate 15,617, forward strand.
TCATGGCAACCTTGGCCCTCGTCCGCTACCAGCATACCCGCGACATTCGCGCGACCGTGCGCAGTCTGACCGGCCGTGCTGGAGTCGTTGAGCTGAATCGTCGGGGTGCCGTGACGAGCATGAACGCGAGGGCGCGGGAGGCGCTGGGCGCTGTGAAGGACGCAGGCGGTCTCCCAGCGAGTGGACCCCTGGCACCGTTGGCTGAGATGGTAGGGAACGTGCTGGCAGAGCCCGGTGAGGTGGCGCCGAAGGAGGTGGTTGTCACGACTGCGCCGGGGGAGACGAAGCTGGTGCGGTGCGTGAAGGTGAAGACCGGGGCGGTGCTGACTATCGAGGACATCTCTGCGGTTGAATACCTGCAGCGCGTGAAGGCGTGGGCGCCGGTGGCGCAGAAGCTGGCGCATGGCATCAAGAATCCCTTGGGCACAATCATGGGCGCGGTTGAGCAGATTGAGACCAAGGTCGAAGATGACCGGGTGAAGAAGTACGTCGGCTACGTGAAGGACGAAGTCGCACGCCTCAAGAAGATGGCCGATGCCTTCATGCGCTTCACCAGGCTGAACCCGCCCGCGCTTCAGCCCAAGAACGTGAATGAGCTTGTCTGCAAGGTCGTGGCCAGATGTCAGGACCTGGGACACAATCCCGATTCTTCGGCAGAATCGGGTTATGTCCCGCGTCTTGTGGCCAAAGGCATCTCGCTGGAGCTGAATCTGGATGATAAGCTGCCGTTGGTGAGTCTGGATGAAGAAGGAATCAGCAATGTGCTGGACATAGTGGTGGAGAACGCCGTCGAGGCGATGCCTGCGGCGGTAGACGGTAGACGGCAAACGGCAGACAGGGTTCTGAGGATTCGGACATCCGTGAGCAACGACGCTGCGTCCGCCGGGCATGGCGAAAGCGGGGACAGTCCCTCGGAGCGCGAGGACGCGCGGTACAGTCCCCGTTTTCGTGGCGCTCTTGGCGACCTTGGCGGTTCATTCGTCCGGATTGAGGTCGTGGATACCGGCAGGGGAATCCCCGCGAAGTACCTGGACAAGGTCTTTGAGCCGTATTTCACGCACGGCAAGCCGGACGGAACCGGTCTAGGTCTGGCGCTCGCCAAGAAGATAGTCGAGGACCACAAGGGCCGCATTGACATAGAAAGCAAGGAAGGTGTCGGAACCACCGTCACCATTTGCCTGCCGACAGGAGGCTGAGAAGATGCTTGAGCGAGTGCTGGTCGTTGACGACGAACCGCGTGCCCGGGATATCATGGCCGACATCCTGACCGGGGCAGGGATGGAAGTTCTTCAGGCCGGCGAGGGCGAGGAAGCTATCCGGCTCGCGAGAGAGAATGACCTGAACCTGGTGTTCCTGGACCTGTTCCTGCCCGACATGAACGGCGTGCAGGTCTTGGAGGCTATCCTCAAAGACAAGCCGTCCCTGCCGGTGGTGATGATTTCCGGGCAGGGTTCGATTCAAGACGCGGTGAAGGCGACCAAGCTGGGTGCCTACGACTTTCTGGAGAAGCCGGCCGAGCGGGAGAAGATACTGCTGGCCGCGCGGAACGCTCTGGAGCGGGACCGGCTGCGACGCCAACTGGCCGGGTTGCGCGAGGAATCGCTGCGCCGATACCAGATGGTCGGCGCGAGCCCGGCGATGCTCGACATATTCCAGAAGATAGACGAAATCGCGCCGACCCGCGCGCCCGTGCTCGTGACCGGTGAGAGCGGTGGCGGCAAGGAGCTGGTGGCCCGTGCGATTCACCTGAAGAGCGACCGCAGAGAACGCGCGTTCGTGAAGCTGAACTGCGCCGCCATCCCCGAGACCCTTATCGAGAGCGAGCTGTTCGGGTACGAGAAAGGCGCGTTCACCGGAGCTTTGACCCAGAAGAAGGGCAAGCTGGAGGTCGCGCACGAGGGTACACTGCTCTTAGACGAGGTCGGAGACCTCTCGCTCCCAAGCCAAGCCAAGCTGCTGCGGTTCCTGCAGGAGAACGAGTTTGAGCGGCTGGGTGCGACGGCCACGATTCGGGTTGACGTCAGGGTTGTATCAGCCACCAACAAGAACCTGCGCCAGGAGATCGAACAGAAGCGCTTCCGTGAGGACCTGTACTTCCGCCTGAACATCATCCACATTCACGTGCCACCGCTGCGCGAGCGCAAGGACGACATCCCACTCCTGGCCGACCACTTCCTGGAGCAGCAGTGCGAGGAGAACGGCGCGTCCAAAAAGCAACTGACGCCCGAGGCGGTCGCGTTCCTCAAGAGCGCGGACTGGTCACACAACAACGCCCGCGAGCTTGAGAACCTGATGAAGCGGGCCGCGATTCTCGTGAAGGCTCAGGACATCAGTCCGCGCGACCTTGTGCCACTCATGGAATTCGCAACCTCGGCGCTGGTGCACACCAAGACCAGCCTGCGCGAAGCCCGGGACGAGTTCGAGCGCGAGTTCATCCGGGCCGCCTTGGCCCGGAACAACTGGGACAAGACCAGGACTGCTGAAGAGCTGGACATCGAGCGGACCCACCTGCACCGCAAGCTGAAAGACCTCGGACTGACCGAGTAACAACCCAACGCGGCCGGCGAGGCCGGCCAGTCGTTGCAGACCCTCTCTTGTGCGAAGACGGGGAACTCGGCGAGAAAGTGCTTCAGGTCGCCGCCGACTCTAGAGAGCAGGTTGCGGAGGAAGTTGGCGCCGAGGTTGGTGGAGCGACCCGGCCCGCAACTCGAACACGGACCCGTCTCCGCTTCCTTCGTCTCTAGCGAACCTTGACGAACCGCACCGGCCGAGTGTCGGTCACGTAGTAGACCCCGGCCGGCAGTCGGCTGACGTCAGGCGTGCCGTCGGTTTCAGCCCAGCCGGTCATGACCTTTCGGCCCGCCGCATCGGCAACAAAGACGATTGACTCCTGCACCGCGCAGCCGTAGGCGATGCCCGGCGTATTGCAGCAGCCGAGCAGCCTGATGCTCTCCGGCTGGGTCAGAACCAGCAGCATTGTGATAACCATGTCTGCCTCCTGTTTTCAGCTAATGCGCCAGGCCGCAATCTCCTCTTGAGTCGCCGACCTGACTTCAACCTCACGGTCGCCGACCCTGACCCGTACCTGCAGGTCCTGCCGTCGGTCGCTGAACGCGGCGCACACCCGTGCCGCGGTGCCGATGTCATCAGGTTCGGCTTGCGGCTGAGCCGGGATGAGCAGGCACAGGGGTCCGGGGACGTGCGTCGCGTCGATGACCAGGGCGCGGGCCGGGGCCCGCTGCACCAGCGCCGCGTTCTCGCGTTCGTCCCGGCCGACCACGACCCGTGCGCCCGAGGGCAGGCGGAAGTGCCGGCCCAGGCCGAGCAGCTCGACGGTTTCAACCGAGTCTTCGCCGTGGGCGAACGCCTCTTCGAGTCGACGGGAGAATACCGGTTCGGTCAGGAGGCAGCCGCCCGCGGGCGTCGGATAATCCTTGATGCGATAGAGCACGGCGAGGACCATCTGGCGCTTGCGCATACGGCCCTTGATGTCCATTAGCCTGCGCCGCTCGACCAGACCCTCCATTTCCGGCACGGTCTCATCGAGCAGCCTGGCGGAAAGCGGCCGGAGCAGTCTTCCCCCGGTTCCTGATTCTCGCGCCACCCGGACCAGCGCTGCTCGGTTCTGCGACATCGGCCGCTGACCCAGCACCTCGCCGGTGACAACGAACTGCGCTCCGCGCGTCTGGCCGTATTCCCAGGCTTTGCGAATCATCAGGATGTGGCAGTCGATGCACGGGTTCATGTTTCTGCCCCGGCCGTGCTTCGGAGACCGCACCATATCGATGAATGCCTGGTCAATCGGCAGGGTCACGAGCTCGATGCCCAGGTGCTCGGCCGCCTTCTCGGCACTGCTCCTGCCCGCAAGCGGCCGCGGGCAATAGGCACCGGCGAAGTTCACGCCGATGACCTTCACCCCGAGGTCCAGCACGAGCTTCGCGGCCAGTGTCGAATCAAGCCCGCCGGACAAGAGGGCAACGGCGGTGGGTTGCGGCTTGTCCATGGTTGCCCTTCAGCTTACATCACGCCCTAAGGAATGCAACAGCGCGGTGGTATCCGTGGCTGCGCCGATGTTGATTTGCCGGCCATTCCGGGTAGCCTGCTTATGCTGTACGCCTGTCCTCAGTCTCCAGTCTGCGCTGTCGGTCCCGCGGTCATGAGCCGGCTTTCCGGGTGCGACAGCGACCCAGGTTGCGGTGGAGATACTCTTGGCAGAAAGGAGCCTAGCTGATGATCATGATTGACAGTGCCGACCTGAACGAGGTGCGACGGGCAATTGACCTGGGATTTGTGCGGGGGTGCACGACCAATCCGAGCATCATGGCCAGGGCAAAGGGCGAGCCGCGGGATATCATCCGACAGCTATGCGAAGTCGTACCCGGGCCGGTCTTCTACCAGGTGACCGCGCGGACGGTCGAGGAACGCGAGCAGGAAGGAAGGGAGTTCTTCTGCATCTGCCCGGACAAGGTGGTGCTGAAGATTCCGGCCACGACCGAGAATCTGGCCCTGGCTGCCCGGCTGGCCAGGAACATCCCTTGCGCGGCGACCGCGGTGTACAGCGGTCATCAGACCCTGGTCGCATGCGCCGCTGGCTGTCGGTACGTAATCCCGTACGTGAACCGGGCCTCGCGGCTTGCCGGAGAGGACGGGTGCGAACTCGTGGCCGAGATGTTCGCGGTCACCGAGATGTGTGGCAGGACCGCGGAAATCCTTGCCGCCAGCATCAAGTCCGCGGACGAGGCGACGCGGGCCGTACTCGCCGGTGCTTATCACCTGACCCTGCCGCTTGCCGTGCTGCTCGAGCTGGGCAACCACCGGTTTTCCGATGATGCCATCGCCGAGTTCACGGCGTCGGCGGGCCTTTAGGGTTCTTCTCTCGGGCCCGGGCCGCGTCGCGGGCAGACCGTTCGTGCAGGTCCACAAGCTGGGGGTGTTTGTGGGCCGACTGCTCGGCCTGACGTCGGGTGGCGACGAGGATAATGACCCACGACAGCAGAGCGTAGAGCAAGAGCAGGAAGAACAGCAGCGGGGCCTGGTCGAGCGAGAAGACGATGAAGTCGTAGAGGCCGTGGGCGATGACGGCGAGAACCAGTCCCAGCAGCGAAAGCCGGTTGGCCGCCGCGTCACTGCGGGCGAACTTGGCCTCACCCAGGAAATAGCCCATCAGCACGGCGTTGAACGCATGGCTCGGCACCGAGAGGACTGCCCGCAGAACGCCGGTCGCCGCCCCTCCGGAAACGACGTAGAGGACGTTCTCGACCGTGGCGAAGCCGAGCGCGGCGCTGATTGAGTACATGATTCCATCGTACGGCTCGGTGAACCCGGGAAGACGGTAGGAGTAGAAGCGCACGACGAGATACTTGCATCCCTCCTCGACCAGGCCGACAATCAGGAGCGCGCCGAGCAGGGAGTGGAGGACATTGGGGGTGGACGAACGCCAGCCGGTCAACCGCTGCAGGGCGGTCGAGTTCATCATTGACGGCACGAGCGCTGCTGCCCCATACAGGAAAGTAATCACCAGCGGGCCGAGCGGCTCCTGTTTGTAGCGGTTGCGCAGGTAGAAGAAGAGAAACAGGGCCAGCCCGGGCGCGACGGCGAGCGCGACCAGCGAGAAAGTCATGGAGCAGAAGGCCCGGCGCGGAGGAAGGTACTCAGGCGATCGGCTCGAGCAGGTATTGAGGTCTGCCGGCCGGCGGCCGGTTCCTGAGAAAGGTGATGAAGAACGATATCGGACCCGAACGCGCAAGCTCCAGCCGCAGGCGCGAGTTGCGTAACTGATACTCGCCTTCGTCGAGCATGTACGGCCTGGTGCGCGGCGGCGGGACTTCAGCACTGGGGTGAATCCGTCGCGGCCGGACAAAGGCGGCATAGAGATGCGTGCGTGGCCTGGTTCCGACCGAGGTGGCCATTACCGGCCAGCGATTCTCAAGGAAAAGGGGGGTGTTCCTGAGCCCGAGAGCGTGGCAGCGTTCCTGCCAGCCGAACAGGATATACCCCAGTGCCGGCCGGGCGTGCGAATAGACGTTGACCGTCGCCTCGCCGTGCCGGGGCGGTAGTCGGTCAAGCCGCTCGGCCCTTGGCGCCCGGCGCCGGACGTGCGCCAGCGACCGGGGAATCTGTTCAACGATTTCGTCCAGGCTCAGATGCCGGGAAATGTTGTCGACCAGGGCGGGCTTGGCGCGTGTCGCGAGCAAAGGCAACCGCGCCCGAGCCGCAAGCCGACGGAGCTCGAGCAGGGTCAGGTTGCGGAGAAGGTCCTGAGCGGGTTCCAGACGGATTCCCTGCATGGTTGTCAGTATATGCCCGTCCTGACCCGGGTCAAGCCGACGCAGCGACCTCTCTAGCCGCCGGGCAGCGAGTCGGGCCGCATCAGGTGCTGCCAGATGAAGGCGAATCGTTCCTTGTTGGTGAGGACGACAAGCACGATGGCGCCGACAATGACCAGGGCCATCAACGCGATGAGCCAGCCATAGGTGGCACGGCGTACCGTACGCGCCTGGGTCTGCGCCATCGCCCGGAGAATTGCCCGGCCGCGTTCTTCTTCAGGGTCGGGTGAAGGTCTGTTCGCCATGGCTCAGCCAGCCGCGTGGGGCCGGGAAACGTGCACATCCAGTCTGGGCGGGGATGTCTGCTGCCAGAGTACCTCCAGGCCGTCGTCGGTGGGAACAAGGGCCTTCACCACATAAGCCGCCGGCTCCACGAGCAGCGTGGCGACAAAGGCGGTCTTGTGCCGGGCAAAGCGGGTCAGGCGCGGTCTGCCCGTGGGTGCGGCTTCGAGCGCCAGCGCAAGGAGCAGGGCACGGGGAGCCGGCATGTCGTGCTACTCCAGTCCGGCAAGCGCCTTCTGCAGCCGGGCGATTTCAGCGTGGTGGGTCATGTCCAGGTGCAGGGGCGTGACCGAGATGTACCCGGCGTACACCGCCTCGAAGTCCGAACCGGGAACATCGTCAAACCCCATCTCGCCGTCAATCGTCCAGGAGACTCCGCCGTCAGGCAGGGTTCCTTTGATTGCCATGTCTCGGTAGATACGCCTGCCCAGGCGGGTGACGCGGACGCCCTTCACGTCGCCGGCCGGGATGTTCACGTTGAGCAGGGTCTTCTTCGGCAGCAGGCCCGAGCGCAGCAGGGGTACGAGCCCGCGCAGGAACTTACCGGCACTGGTTCGGTTTCTGCCCGCCTCAAGGTAGGAGACCGCGACCGCGGGCATGCCGAGCATCGCTCCTTCAATCGCGGCGGCGACCGTGCCGGAGTAGAGCACGTCGTCGCCCAGATTCGGGCTGTCGTTGATGCCGGAAAGGACCAGGTCGATTTCCCGCTTCAGGATGCCGTGGTGGGAAATGAGCAGGCAGTCGGTCGGAGTACCGTGGACCGCAAACCAGCGCGGCCGGATGCGCCAGACCTTGATCGGCTTGCGCAGGCTGAAAGAGTGGCTGGAGGCGGACTGGTTCACGGCCGGGGCCACGACGTAGACCCGGCCCAGGCCTTTGACCGCGTCGTACAGGTCAGCGAGACCCTGAGCTTCGATACCGTCGTCATTGCTCAAGAGAATGAGAGGCCGGGGGGAAGACTCCGCCATTATGTCTAGATATACTCCGCTTCGGCCCGGTGTCAACAGTGTCGCGCCTGTCTTGACTGCCGGCCCGGCCGCGCTAAGTTAGAAAGATGCAACTGCTGGCCGTTGCGGCCATACAAAGGAGTCGAACTTGAAGAGAGTGCTCGTGCTTGAGGGCAGTCCGCGGCAGGGCAACACCGCGTGTGTCACCGACTGGGTGCTGGCCGGCATGGGGCGGGGCCTGAAGGTCGAACGGGTGCGCGTGTGCGACCTCGCCGTGCACGAATGCCAGGAGTGTTTTGCCTGCTCCAAGAGCAAGAAGGAAGCCGGGTGCGCGCAGCAAGATGAGATGGCCGAGCTGTATGACAGGATAGTCGATGCCGACCTCGTGCTGTGGACCAGCCCGATTTTCTGCTGGGGTATCACCGGCCAGTTGAAGGTTGTGCTTGACCGGTGCTTTGCCCTGCTCACCGGCGAGGACCTGCTCAAGGGGAACAAATGGGCCCTGGTACTGACTGCGGGCGGCAACCACTATGACGGCGCCGACCTTGCCGTGCAGATGTTCTCGCGGCTGGCGCGGTTCGGCGGCATAGACTACCTGGGCCAGTACGTGGCGGCTAACTGCTCGGACCGAGCGAAGCTGCGCCGGGACATGACCATCCGGGAGCAGGCACGCTCCTTCGGCAGGGAGCTGGCCACCGCGCTGAAAAAGAGTTAGCTCACCCGCTAGATGCGCACGACCGCAGGCCTGGCCGCACTGGTCTGGTTCATGCTGTCTGGTTCGTCCGCCCGCGCCGAGCCGGGCGCGGTAAGCGGGTTTGTCCGGGATGCATCGAACGGCGAGCCGCTGGCATATGCCAACGTCTACCTGGACAAGACCGACTTCGGCGCGGCGACGAGCGACAAAGGTTACTACTACATCGGCTCGGTGCCGGCCGGGACCTACGAACTGGTCGCCTCCTTCATCGGGTTTGCAACCGTGCGGCGCCGTTTGAGCATCGGCTCCGGCCAGACGGTCAAAGCGAACATCGAGCTGCCCGCCGGCACCATCGAGGTCGGCGAGGTGAAGGTCACGGCGGACCGGGCGCGATTCGAGCGCGAGGTCGAAGTCTCAGCGGTCCGGCTTGACGCCCGTCGGCTGCAACTGGTCCCCAGAGTCGGCGGTGAGGTTGACCTGTTCCGCACCATCCAGTCCCTGCCCGGTGTGGTCACGACTTCGGACTTCTCTAATCGACTCTACATCCGCGGCGGCTCACCGGACCAGAACCTCGTGCTCCTTGACGGCATCACGCTCTACAACCCTTCACATCTGTTCGGCATGTTCTCACCTTTCATCCCGGAGGCGGTCTCCAATGTGACGCTTCTGGCCGGCGGGTTCCCAGCCCGGTACGGCAACCGGCTCAGCTCGGTGCTCGACGTCACTACCAAGGAAGGCAACGCCAAGCGTTACACCGGCGACGGCTCGGTCTCGATGCTGGCGGCCAAGGCCCAGGTCGAAGGGCCGCTACCCAGGGGCTCCTTCCTTGTTGCCGGACGGCGTACCTACCTGCCCGACCTGCTGCTGGCGACATTCGATGTCAAAGGCGTGGGCTACTATTTCTATGACCTGATGGGCAAAGTGAACTTTGAGCCCTGGCCGGATTCGCGCTTCACCCTGGCCGGCATCGGGGCCCAGGACGTGCTCGACTTCTGGGACCCGGACAACCGGGCCGCCCTTGATGCCCGCCTGCGCTGGGGCAACCGGGGAATCTCGGCGCGCTGGAACCGGGTGTTCACGCCCGTGCTCTATGGCGAGGTGATGGCCGCCTGGAGCAACTTCCACACCGATTTCCGGGTGAAGTTCGGTGCGCCGGACTCGGCGCTGATGAAGGCCGAGATTGCCGACCTGATGACCAGGACCGCGATGACCTGGTATGCCGCGGACGAACACACGGTTGACTTCGGCGTGGACGCCCGCTGCGACTGGGAGTACATGCGGTTCAGCTACGGCAAGCTCGGGTTCGACACGACGAACAACTACTGGCCGGTCGGCGTCTATGCCGACGAGAAATGGGAAGTCGTCGCCGACAAGCTGTATCTCAAACCCGGACTGCGGCTCAGCTACTACTCGATGGGCAACCGGTTCAGCCCGGAACCGCGCGCCAGCGTCAAGTACCGGCCGGCAGCGAACACGGCGTTCAGCGCCGCAATCGGCCGGTTCACCCAGCCGGCCGTAACCCTGAACTCGACCGACGCGGTCTTCTCCATCTAGCATGTCTGGGTACCGGTGCAGCAGT